>JAJZKP010000022.1 GCA_021804105.1 Microcaldota archaeon
CCACTTGCACAGTGGTAGGAACGAACGCACTTGTAGCAACACCTTCAGTCACGCAGGCAGTTGTCTCAAGCCACCTGAACACCGTGAACACGCCAATCGCAGTACTTGACACGAACGCGAACAACGCCTCATCGTTGGTCGTAGTGGGAAGCGCATACGTGAACTCTGTCGCAGGACAGATCTTCGCAGCCAACCCTCAGTTCGCATCGAGCTTCGACAATGGCGGCGCGAGCGGGCCTAACGCAGTAACAGTGCAGGCATTTGGGAACAAGATACTGGTAGCAGGATACACGGCCAACCAGACCGTAACTGCAGGAAACCAGTTCATAACCCAGCTCCTTGCAGCTGCAGGCAAAGCCTAAACAGTAGCTACAAACAGCGATTAAGCAAACTGGGGCCCTTCGGGGCCCCTCTTTTTTCTTTTATATTTAACAACCATCCAGCGTGAGCACTTATCTTCCAGCATAGCCGTATACGTCGGTATTTTACCCAAAAATGTCATAGAATGTCCAGATACCTTTTTATATATTCCTGACGAATAGAGAGTGATTGGATGCGACCTCTGATCATACTGCTTGCGCCGTTGCTGATACTGATTGCCATGGCTATGCCTGCAGGAGCTACATCTGCAGGAGTGACAGCACTGCTCAGGTCCTACTCGGTGCCCAACTCGCTAATAAGCAATCTTGTTCAAGTAAACATAACCTATAACGGAACGGGCTATGCGGCACTCTACGACTCCGGCCAGCTCAACTTCGTTGTTGATACTGCTACCAACTCCTTCGTCGTAAGCCAGCAGCAGATATTCTCCATAATAAGGAATTACACGGTCAGCAGCAGCTTCTCCGATGCTAACATGTCCGGGCTCTCCGGCACTATGCACAAATACATGCAGACTGCTTCTGCCCCCCTCGCCGACTGCGTTGCAGAGACTGGTCTCTCCAACCCCGGGGCAAGCTGCACCCTGCAGAACAATTGCCAGTCCTGCCATACGGTCTCATACTGCAGCAAGGTCCTCCTCTCAGTCGGAGGTCCTGATACGCCTGTAGGAGAAGGATTCATCAATTTCGACGTCAATTACACAGACCTTGAGGCCAGCCTGCTCACATTCTTCGATACCGTAAACACTACAACATCATCCAACTTCGCGGCATCCTTACCTGAAATAAGCTCGTCATTCAACAGCATCTATTCAATAACTACAACGATGTGGAAGAACCCAATCTTCCCTCCAAATGCCAACATAACGCAGTCACAGGTCTCCCAATGCTTTACCGGGCCAGGAGGCACGACGCTTAACAGCTCACTGCCCAACGCGCCATGGTACTGCAACTCTGTGGGCTTCTGCCCTTACCTTACTGTCAAGGACAGCCTGAACGAACCCATATACAGGAACCAGGGATTCAACTTCTCCGTGCTTAACGAGATGCAATACGAGCTCAGAAACATAGAATCGTTACCCGTCTCCAACTCGCAGGTTGAGGCAATTGCAGCTAGCGCAAACAGCGTAACGACCCAGTACATAGAGCCTGTCCTGTCCAGGCAGAAGACCGGCGAACTCGATTCCCTGCTCAATACGTCGCTAAAGGGCTACGGCGCCACGGCAAACGCGTCTGCAACGCTGTTAACACATATAAGCAACGCCTCTCTCGCGGCCTCGCTGGCTGCACTACAGGCAAACTATTCTATACTAACATCGCAATATCTTAACCTGAACATAACCAAGCAGGGCGCCATTGTTGCCAACCAGCTTGCTGTTGTGACTTCTGTATACAAGGCCGCAAATGCCTCGTATTCCTCGCTTGTATCAGAATCGGACAATAACACTGGCAGGATCATAACCCTGGAACTTGATGGCAATGCAAACAACCCGAGTCTCAGCTCGCTCGCATTCATGCAGCTCAGGCTTAATTCCCAGCTCTCCGGCAGGGTCTCCAACACAATAGCAATAAAGACCCAGCTTGATTCGGTCAAGTCTGGCCTAGGAAGCCTGAGCAGCGGCGAGAACCCTCTCATCTCGTTTTCCAGGTCTCTCGGAAGCTCTTCTGCAATGGCATTGAGTCCCATGCTTGGGCTCCCTTACAACGCTGCAGTCTCCCTAGCTCCGGTAACCGCATCGATACCCGCGCTGATAATAGGCATAATCGGGCTAGCGCTCGTAGGAGTTGCATGGTCTGTGATCAAGCCTAAGAAGCAGAATGTGCTTCCTGCGCAGCACAACATGCATCCTCTGCAGAAGCATGTACATAAACACATAATGAACGGCAAGCTCCTGATAGCCATAGCCGTGCTGCTGGTGCTCTACATCGCCATATCTGTGGGGCTTTCCTTCCTTAACAACGCCAGCGCCCCGATAAGCTCATTCAACAAGGCACTAGCCTCATCAAGCGATGTCGTGCTCGTCCTGAACGGCACCCACACTAGCGGCATGCTAACATGCTACTCGCAGGTCCAGGCAAGGCTCAAGCTTCTCGGAAAGGGCATAATCAATGCAAATATCAATGGCGCAATGTGCACTGTCTCCAACACAACACTGACATCTGGTTCATGCCTAAATGCGTACGCATCAAAGGGCGTTCCGATAATAACACTTACAAACTCTTCAGTTAGCGGTATCAGTGCGTACTCTTTCTATGGGTCCATGCTCACGGAAAGCGGCAACTCGGCAGACCTTGCCAGATGCACAGCAGCCCAAGTAATATAAGCCCTTGTGCCGAAATATAACTGGTAATCATGGCAGAACAGAAAGACACTAAGAAGCAGCAAGCCCCGGCGAAGGCGCCAAGGCAGGCCCAGCATGCGCAGGCAACCAAGGCAGTCAAGGAGCACAAGGTTGATGCACAGGAGAAACAGCCAATTTCAACATACCTGCTTGCGCTGGCAGTCATAATTGTTATAGCGGTAGCTGCAATACTGTTCTATTACGCTGTGCCTGCAGTTACTGGAGTCTCGTTCTCAACATTCAAGACCGGATTCCAGTCGTCTCCGCGCGTGGCGCTTGCAGTCACATACTTAAATCAGACGCAGTTCTCCGCGGAGGTTCCGTGCTACACCACGCTTCTCGAGATCCTCGGAAGGACCAGGCAGGCGAGTACCATAGACTTCCTGCTGATCAACCAGACCAAATGCCAATACTCGCCGACGGGCCTTGGAGCCTCTGCAAGCTTCAAGACGGTCAACGCGAGCTCATGCATAGAAATAGCCAACAGCGAGCCTGCGATCCTCATAAACTACAGCGCCCATAATTCTACCAAGATAACGCAGAGCCACCTATACCTCAGTGCGAATGGCAATTACTTCGCAAGCTGCCCTATCGCAGCAGAGTTCGGATGATCAGACAGGCATGCCGAACAGCACTACTCCAAGGAACTTAAGTATCACTATAAGTAGCACTCCGGGAAGGCCCAATATTGCCGTTATTACTATGACCAGCCAGTTCCAGGGTATGCCCAGGCCAAAGATGGAATTAAGAAGCAGTATTGCTATGAATCCAAGTATTATATTGACTATAAGGCCAAGGATGAACTTGCCTAGCTTGAATACAATAAATACGACTAGCACTATGCCTATCAGAAGCAATAAGGCAGAGACTATGCCCGAACCCAATCCGAATGACATAAGATTACATAAAGAAATGCCCAATGATGCATAAAAAGCTATCTAAACGCGAAAGCAGCCACTCATGCCTGGCTCAGTGTGCCTACTGGAGCTACCGGCAGGCCTTGCGCACTTGTTGCCCCACCGGCAGTTGCGCCGAGCACTGCCTCAAGGCGCCTGTTTATCTCAAGTGTCTTCCTCATGGTCACGGTGTAATTCTTCTCATTCTTCTTAAATTCGCCAAGCTTGACGAAATACCAGCCCTTTCCGTTCATGCGCCATGCAACAAACGTTGGAAAAGAGGTATTCCTCTCCCATTCAAGAAGCTTCAGGAACTGATCCGGGTCAAGGCTCAGGCTCCCGCGGTCCCAGGCCTTGCACTCGATGCATATTGCCTGCCTATCCCTTAGCGCTATTATGTCCGGCCCAAGGGCATTGACTCCGCTGCCCGCAGAGCGTATAACCGAATAGCCCAGTTCATAAAACGTGTTCAGAAGCTCCCTCTCGCTCCTGGCACCCTTGACATACCTGTGCATAAAGCCGCCAGATATGCATAAGCACAGCAGTAATATAAAGCAAATCCTGCCCAGGAAATCGCTTGTCGTCGGGTACGATATAATATTTATTAACCTTTGCATGCATAAAAGCATTAGGATAAAGTCGCATTTCAGCTAGTATAAGAGGTAGGATTATGCTCATTTGTGTATTAAAGCTCGGCATAGAAGAAAGGGCCAAGGAAAGATTAGTTTAGATGCAGCTTATCCTAAGTTGATACTGTGCGGAAGCAGGTTAGAGAAGAGAGCGCTCGCGCAAGGCTGCTCAAGATGCTGGGTTTCCTGGCGGACGGGACGGTCATAGTGGAAGGCAAGCATGACAAGAAGGCACTGGGCGAGCTCGGCATCGATTCGATAACCTATACGTCTGTAGAGAAGGGCAATGTGGTCCCGGATCACAGGAAAACAGTTTACATAGCGATGGACATGGACAAGGGCGGCGAGGAGAAAGCAACCAAGCTCATCTCAAGGCTCCTGTCCGAATACAAAGGCTATGCGATAAACATGGACCTTCCTAAATCAATACTGAGAATGCTAAATGCTAAGTCCGTGGAGCAGATCTGCGGCCCAGCAAAAGAAATTATAGAAGTGGTATAAATGGCAAAAACTTATCTGGAAATCGTAAAATACATGGTGGAGTCGGAGTTCACCATAGACGGCATGGTGGACAAGCCTGACATAATAGGCGCGGTCTTCGGCCAAACAGAAGGGCTTCTCGGAAACGAGCTAGACCTAAGGGAATTGCAGAAAAACGGGAAGATAGGCAGGATAGAGATAGAGCTTCAGCCCCAGGGCAACAGGACCCATGGCAAGCTCTACCTTCCAGCATCGCTCGACAGGATAGAGACCTGCATACTTGCAGCGGCCGTAGAGGCTGTAGACAGGGTTGGCCCGTACGAGGCTCAGTTCGCCATAAAGAAGGTGGAGGACACAAGGTCGGAGAAACGGAGGAAGATACTTGCAAGGGCAAAGGACCTTGTAAGGATACTATTGAATACGGAGATACCGGACAGCAGGGAGATTGCAGAACTTGTGCAGTCTGATGTCAGGGCAAGCGAGATCGCGTCATACGGGCCGGAAAACCTGCCTGCGGGGCCAGACGTTGGCAAGAGCGACGAAGTCATAATAGTCGAGGGCAGGGCCGATGTGCTCAACCTGCTTAGGAACGATATAACCAATGCTGTAGCGGTTGGAGGAGCCACGAACAACATACCAAAGACAATAATAGACCTGTGCAACCAGAAGGAAGCCACAATCTTCGCCGATGGTGACAGGGGCGGAGACCTGATCATAAGGTCGCTCATGAATGCTGCCGAGATAGACTACGTAACAAAGGCCCCCGACGGCAAGGAGGTGGAAGACCTAACCCGGAAGGAGATAATAAAGTCGCTAAGGGCGAAGACCCCTGTGGATCAGGCCGCCTCGGACGAGCTGAGACGGCAGCGCCAGGGCCAGTCGTATCAGCGGACCCAGCAGCCTGCACAGGCAAGGCCAATGCCGTCAAATAGCAGCGGCATAAAACCGCCATCGCAACTCAAGGAGCCTTCCCGCGAGAGTACCCTCAAGCCAGCGCCTTCAATAATAAAGTCCATATCTTCCGAAGATGACAAAGGCATACCTGCAATCGAGCCCCAGAGCCTGAAGGAAGGCTCCGCCTCTCCTGCGGCACAGCCTGCCCTGCAATCCGTAATACTCACGCAGCTCTCGAGCGGGCTTGATGAGCTTTCTGGCACGCTTAGGAGCAGAATATATGATCCTGCAGGCAATGTCGTAAAGGAAGTGCCTATCAGGGAACTGCTGGTAGAGGTGCAGGACTCGGAGGGAGCATACGCCATAGTACTCGATGGAGTGATAACGCAGAGGCTGGTCGAACTGGCGCTCCAGAAGGGCATAAAGGCAATCTACGGCAACAGGGCAAATCCATTCCAGAAGAAAGAGAAGGACATAATCCTTTACACTAAGGAGCAGGGAGTGCTCTAGCGCAATGCGATATCTCATTATATCGTCGCATAAGCCCTATTACATAGCGAGTATAGTAAACCGCAACCTTGCGTCAGTGACGCCTCTCCTGCAGATGCCTTATATGCGCTTACCCAACACACCAGCCTTGTAATCTTATTGGCATCTAAACTACTAAATTCAACACACCACAAGGCATATATATCTTATCATGTATATTAATGTTACTACATTACAATACATGTGATGAAATGGATAGAAAAGCCTCACAGAGAAAATATACGACGATAACAATACCGCAACCCCTATTCGACAAGATAAAAAAGAAAATCGAGCCTACCGGCTTCTCGTCTGTATCGGACTACGTCACATATGTGCTCAGGGAGACAATGGCAGAACTGGATAGCAACAAGAGGGGGGAGAAGGGCAGTGTCATAGAGAAGCTCAAGGCATTGGGTTATGCTTGAAGTGATCTGATGGTAAAAGATAAACTTGAAGAGATGTCAGGTAAGCTATGGAAAGAACCAACAGAGAAGAACTGGAAGAGCTTTGGCCTGATGCTGAAGAGAAGCAGGGCAAAATACTATAATGTTGTATTTGCAAAGGGAAAGCTGGCCAACAAGGACGACTTGAGAAAGGCGTATGCCGGGTTGTACGACGCAAAAGGCAAAGAGCTGGCAAGGGTGCCTGTATTCATGGAGAAGGGCAGGAAGGTTGAAGGCACTACAATATTTCTCAAGGGCCTGTTGAACATAAACAAGTGAGAGCATGATAAAGCAAGACCTAAACGAGTTGGAAGAGAGGAGCATATTCATAATGCGCGAGGCTAAGTCCAAGTTCAAGAATGTGGCAGCGCTCTGGAGCATGGGAAAGGACAGCACTACAATGCTTGCGTTAGCCAGAAAAGCGTTCCTGGGCAAGGTTCCTTTCCCAGTAATCCATATCGACAACGGGATTGACTTTCCTGAAACATACGCATTCAGGGAATACCTTGCCAAGAAATGGAATCTTGACCTTATCGTCGCAAAGAGCCAGATAAAGCCGGAGATGTCTGGTTTCGCCTGCTGCGGAGAAAACAAGACGGTTGCACTAAAGAAACTCATGGCAGAGCGCGGCTTCGATGCCTTAATAGTCTCGATAAGGAGGGACGAGCACGGGATAAGGGCAAAGGAGAGGTATGTCTCACCGCGGGATACCGACTTCAAGTGGGACTACAAGAACCAGCGCGCGGAGATGTGGGACGACTATGCCTCAAAAGGGGACACGAAAGGTCATGTAAGGGTTCACCCGCTGCTCGACTTCAATGAGATAGATATCTGGTCTTATATAAAGAAAGAGAAAGTGCCAATAAACCCGTTATACTACTCAAGAAACGGGTACAGGTACAGAAGCCTTGGATGCACCCACTGCACGTCAAAGGTAAGATCAAGCGCAAAGTCTATCGACGACATAATAAGCGAGTTGGAGACAACAGAAACGGAAGAGAGGGCTGGACGTGACCAGGACAAGGAAAAAGCCTATGTGATGGAGCGCTTAAGGTCGCTGGGCTACATGTGAGCGGATTTCATGATGATAAACAAGGTAACCTTATTGGGCCACAAGGATCATGGCAAGTCAACACTGCTGGGAAGCCTTCTCATAGCAACCAGATCTGTCACTGAACAGAGAATAAACGAGGCACGCAAGACAAGCAGGCAGCTCGGCAGGCAATTTGAGCCCGGTTACATACTCGACAGCTTCCAGGAGGAACGGGAAAACGAGATGACCATAGATACCACAAGGGCGCAGATAAAGTACAAGGATGCGGCTTTTGAATTCATAGACGTTCCGGGCCACGAGGAGTTGATAAAGAACATGATGAGCGGTGCATCATATGCAGACTTCGCACTCCTCCTCGTCTCGGCGAAGCCCGACGAGGGCATAAAGGATCAGACAAAAAGGCATCTCTTCCTTGCGAAGATGATGGGGATAAAGAAGATCGTCGTAGCTGTAAACAAGATGGACACCGTCAAATACAACGAGAAGAGGTTCAAGGAGATAAAGAGTGAACTCTCGGAATTCCTTGAGAGAATAGGCTTTGGCAATGAAGATCTTGACTTCATCCCTATTTCTGCATACAACACAGAGAACCTTGTGGAAAAGACCAGCAGCATCAAGTGGTATCTGGGAGGAAGCCTTCTCGATACCATGTACAGGTTTGCAAAGGGATCTTCAACAGAAAGGGAAAGAAACAAGCTGA
>JAJZKP010000023.1 GCA_021804105.1 Microcaldota archaeon
GGTCAATCAGATAGGCACTCTGAGCGAGACCATGGAGGTCATAGGGCTTGCACACAGGCATGGCATAAGGACAGTAGTATCCCACAGGAGCAGGGAGACCACTGACGACTTCATAGCCCACCTTGCAGTTGCATTCGGATCCGAATTCATAAAGACAGGAATAGTAGGCGGCGAGAGAGTAGCAAAACTAAACGAGCTTGCAAGACTAGAGGAGCTTGAGTCCTGATGCGGCAATTTTGCGTCAGATAGAACAAAAACATTTAAATAGATAAATAGACACCAACTACAACGAGATTAGATGGCATTTTCCTCACTTCCTAGATCTCTCGCTTTGATACCTGATGGGAACAGAAGATGGGCCAAAGCGCACGGTCTCTCCATAATGCAGGGCTACGAGCTTGGCGTCGAGAGATTCCTGGACTTTAGCAGATGGTGCAAGGACTACGGAATAAAGAACGTTACAGTATGGGCGCTCTCCACTGAGAACATACGCAGGTCGCCAAGCGAAGTGAAGGTCCTTTTCAATATATACCGAAAGGCAGTCAAGGACAGGAAGCTGCTTGAGAGGCTGCAGAATGAAGGGATAAGGCTCAACATAATAAGCAACAAGAAGCTCATCCCAAAGGACCTCGCCGTGGCGTTCAACGACCTTCAGGAGAAGACCAAGGACAACAAGAATGGCGTCCTCAACATACTTGTCGGCTATGGTGGAAAGGATGACCTGGTGCATGCGATGAAAGCCGCCGTCGGCCTTGCACAAAAAGGGATGGATATTGATGCAGATGCTTTTGCAAGATGCCTGCTATCAAACCAGGTACCAGAGATAGACTTTATAATAAGGACTTCCGGAGAGAAGAGGCTTTCAGGTTTAATGCCGTGGCAGACAAGCTACTCGGAACTCTATTTCTGCAACAAGCTCTGGCCGGATTTTGGCAGGAAGGATCTTCGCGCAGCCCTTTCCGAATACAGCAGCAGGAACAGGCGGTTTGGGAAGTAATGTGTTTTCATGGCACCTAAAAAGGACCTGACAAAATATACTAGCTACTTCACGATGGAAGTGCCTAGCAGCATAAGACAGATAGCCATAATAGTGCTCTTTGGCATAGTCGCCGGCTCCATATCCAGCATAATGATACATTACGGATACGGAGACCACCTTGTCAACGTACTTCTTCTTGGAGCAAGCTCCGGAGTCATGATAGTCAGTTTTCCGGCGCTTATGACCGTTGCGATAATAAAGATGATGAAGAGAACCATGAAGATCAAGCATGTGCTTTTTGCAGTGCTTGCGGTATCAGGCGCATACTCCTTCTTCCTCATGCTCGATTCGGCAATATTCTCGATTCTAAGGAACGACACGCTCTCATACCTTATACTGCTGCTCGTAAATGCCAGCATATACGGCTACTGGCTCATAATAAACAAGATAGTCATAGGACAGAAAAGAAGCGCAATAATAACCGCAGAGATACAGCCAATACTCAACGTGATAATGTACTTCCCTTTCGGCGGCTACCTTCTTAGGCCCGGGTTCCCTGTAGAGATAGCCTTGGTGAAGCTGTACTCTGGAATAATAGTCTTCATGATTATGGGTTATGCCATAATATACCTGCTTGACAGGCCTGCAAAAAAGAGACTGGCGGTAAGCGGCATAGACTTGTTTAGCAACATGGTCAACCAGTGGCTCTATGACATAGCAGCTGATCCGAACATACTAGGAAAGGGAGGGGTGAATCGGGAGGTCAATGTGGATGTGGCCGTGATATATGGAAAGGAGAAGGCGCGCGCTGTGTTCATCAAACCCGACATACATTACGGACCTTTTGGCACCGTAGGAGGGAGCATCTTCCCTGAGATCATGAGCGAGATGATGGCGCAGGGATACAACATAACGCCGTTCATAGTCCACAGCGCAGTAAACATAGAGGACAACCCTATGAACACCAATCAAGTTTACTCGCTCTCCAGAAGGATATCAGAGCAGGTCAAGAACATGCATGGAGGGCAGATAAAAAATGCATACGGGAGCGTGGGATTTGGATCCGATAGGCCATGCAGAGCCATAAACATACACATAAACAATACAAACATACTGACATTATCTAAGGCACCATACGTGACTGAGGACATAGACAGGGAGGTAGGCATTAGATTTGCAGATCTTGCAGGAAGGAACAGGTCACGCACCCTGCTCATAGATGCGCACAATTCCAGATTTGAGAGCGCAGGCGCAGAGGAGCTCATGGGCATAGGGAAATCTAGCAAGTACATACCCAAGTACGAGAATGCCATACTCAAGGCCACCAAGGATAGGAAAAAAGGCAGGCTCAGATTCGGCTCGTCGCACTTGAAGATGTCTGATCTGCTTCCTGGACCTGACCTTGGCCGCGGCTTTTCCAGCGTTGGCGTGTTCGATTTCGGCGAGAGCAGGTTTGCAATGATTTACATAGACTCCAACAACATGCTTCCGGGATTTAGAAGGCAGATGATTGAGCACATAAAAGGCAAGTATGGGATTGCTGCAGAGCTGTGCACAACAGACACGCATTCGGTGAACTCAATTGCCATGTCTGCAAGGAACTCGCTAGGAAGATACACGACGCCTAGGCAGATGATGCCAATAATAGACAGGATGATCGAGAGGGCGTTTGGGGACATGGAACCCGCACGCTTCGCATCGAGTTCATTCAGATTCGAGAGGTTTAGGGTGTGGGGAAGCGGCTCAGAGGAGCTTCTCACGAAGGTCGGGACTGATATAATAAGCATGGGCAAGAAGGTCGTTCCCCTCTTGATAGTAGGCGCATATATAGTGGCCGGCTGGATAATATACATAATGTAGTTGCTAAAATGGACGCACTTCAATCTGGCATATGGCTGTACATGACAGTCTTATTCGCGATTGCACTCTTCTTCTTAGGGCTTTATAGGGCAAGACGGATGGAGAAGAGGGAGCAGGAACTGTTGGGGATTGCAGTCGTTGCAGGCGCCATGCTCTTTGCGTATGAGCATACAGGCGACTTGAACCTTCTGCTTCTTTGCGTGGGCATAGCAAATTTCAATGGCCTTCTTTCCGACAAGTCACCCAAGATGCGCATTGGCTACGTAATTGTCAGCGCAGCCTACATTACCGCAATACACTGGATAGGTTTTCAGCTAATAGCGCAGGCCATGCTTCTGGGCATACTGAGCGTGATAACAAAACTCAAGCAGTACAGGAACAGGATAGAGAACAGGAGAGTGGAGCTGCGCAGGGATGTCTTCCACATGGGCGCCGGCGTGTTTTTGATGCTGATGTTCATGTTCGAGAGCGAGCCAGTAGCCGTTACTGCGCTCATGCTGATGATACTTGGCGGAATACTTGCCATATGCATAGCAGAGATATCCAAGGACAACCCGATATCGGACGTAGTCGTGGGACTTGAGCGAGGCGGAGCTGCGCTTGGATATGGCGCGCTGTGGCTAGCGCTTGGCTCGCTCTTTGCCGTATCCTTTCTTAACACCACAAACGTGCTGGTTGTCTTCGCAGCAATCTTCATTGGCGACCCAGTAGCAACGATAATAGGCATACACTTCAACAAAATAAAGCTGCCATGGAACAGAAGAAAGAGCTTGGCGGGCACTGCCTCGTATTTCCTTGCGGCCACTATAATCTCATTCTTCCTGATAGGATACTACGCCTTGCTGATAGGACTTGTCGGAGCGGTAATTGAGAGCCTTAGGATAAAGGTCGATGACAATTTCTCGGTCTCTGTCCTTCTTACTGCACTGCTTTTGATGTTAGGAATCTAGACCAGGAACGGCAGAATTCCAAAAAGGATTGAGACTGCTATAAGAAACACCCCAGAGATCATGACGCTTACGCCTAGGGGATTGTATGGCTCTACTGCTTTTGATGCGCTCATGAAGACGCGCTCTATGAGCCAAAAGAGCGCGGCGCCTATGATTATTATTCCGACAATCGGAATTACACCTAAGACTCCGAATGCGCCAACAGCACCTATCAGTATGAGCAGGTCGGCTATGAATCCGGTAGTGAGCGGCAGGCCAAGCGCAGCGAATGTGCCAAGTATGAAGAGATATGCCATTCCAGGGAAGTTCTTCACTACGCCCTTTATCTTATCTATCTCGAGTGTGCCGTAGACCTCGTCAAGAGAGCCTGCCAAAAGAAAGAGCAGTGCTATGATTACGCCGTGATTGAACATCGCATACATTGCGCCGTTATATCCAAAGGCATTCATTGCCGTTATCCCGACACCGACTATGCCCATATCGGTTATGCTGGTGTAGGCTATTAGCCTCTTTATGTTCCTCTGGCTAAGGCAGACGTAGGCCGAATAGATGGTCGATACCAAAAAGATGAGAAATAAATAGAGAGAATAGTGCGCTGCTATCGGAAGCATGAGAAACATTAGGTAGAGGCCGTATCCGCCGAACTTTAGAAGGACTCCGGCCAGTATCATGCTTCCGGTTGTCGGCGCCTCCGTGTGGGCGTCAGGGAGCCAGCTATGGAACGGGAAGGCAGGCATCTTTATCATGAATGCGACCAGAAAGAGAACGAGGACCTCGAGCTGCGCCTTGAGCGGGATGGACTGCGATGCGCCAATTATCGCACCTATGTCAAAGCTGTGCGGCGTTACTGAATTGTAGAGCACTATTATCCCGATGAGGAGCAGCAGGCTTGATATTATTGAATAGATTAGGAACTTTATGCTTGCATAGCGCCTGTTGTAGCCGCCATAGAGGAAGATTATGAAGAAGACCATGACCTCTGCGACCTCCCAGAATAGGTAGAGAAGGAAGAGGTTTGCAGCCATAAAGACGCCAAGAGAGGCCGTCTCCGCAACGAGAAAGACCGTTGAATACACGCGGCCGACCTTGCCTATGAAGTACTCGCCGACCAGCGAGGATGCGAAGAAGACGACTGCAGTCATTATGAGTAGGATTAGTGATGGCTGCGAGAGCGAGAGGGAGAAGCCCAGGTTTAATGTTGGAATATATGCTATGCTTGCAGACAAGTATGCCAGGCCGTTTGTATGGACGAGATATAGGACTGCCGCGGATAGTATCAGCACTATTGAGGAAGATGCAACTGTTATATCATGCGCATATCTCTTATCCGAGACCATCAGTATGACTAGGAAGAAGAGGGGAACAAATAGCATTATTGGCAATAGCAGCATCATCTTCCACCATACATAGATATGAAGTTCATATAAGGCCCAAGCGTGCTTGAAGGGGCCGAAGGCTTTGTAGCATCTATTACTTTTAGTATGTCAGCCATTGATATCTTCTTTTCGCTTGAGGTTGACACGTTCTCTTCAAGGGCTGTGAGCTTGGCCTGCCTGCAGATGTTGGCTATGTCTGCGCCCGTATAGCCACTGGTGCGCTCGGCAAGCTCCTTGTAATCGATCTTGCTCTCCAGCGGCGCGCGGGAGAGATTCTCCTCGAATATCCTTGCCCTGTCTTCCAGGTTTGGAGGGTGCACGAATATGAACCTGTCGATCCTCCCAGGCCTTAGTATGGCCTGATCTATGTGGTCCGGCCGGTTTGTGGCGCCCACAAGCACTATGCCACTTGCGCTTCTTATCCCATCGAGCTGCTGGAGGAATTCGCTTGTCATGTGCACTGAGAACTCGCTTGAATCGTTCCTGCTCGGCAGCAGCGAGTCCATCTCGTCTATGAAGATTATTGATGGGGTGTTCTCCTTGGCCCTGTTGAAGGTCTCCCTTATTTCACTAAGCGCATTCTCAAGCCCGTTCTTTGCTATGTCAGATCCTGATATTATTATCAGCTTCACCCCGTCAAGCTCGCTGGCCACTGCCTTTATCAGCATGGTCTTTCCTGTGCCAGGAGGGCCAAAGAGCATTATGCCCTTTATGTTGTTCACGTCATACTTCCTTACAAGGTTTGGATGCAGTATTGGTATCTCTATCGCCTCATAGAGCGCCTTCTTTGCATCCTCAAGCCCTATTACGTCGCTGAGCTTCACCGAATATTCCTCCTTGTCCGATAGCTCTGGATGCATCCTTCTCTCGTAGTCTATCCTGAACTGGTTGTACTTCTCAAGTGTGGAGAGCGAGGTGGATGGCTTGGTGCCCTTTATCACGCTGACGAAGTCTGCCATGTTTATCTGCAGCACCTTTCTCTGCCTCACAGCCTCGTCTGCAACCTGCCTTGCAACCTCATTGCATATGTTCTTTATGTCCGCACCGGAGTAGCGGTTTGTGAGGTCCGCGAGCTTATTGTAGTTTATGTCCTCGCCTATAGGGAGGGATTTAAGGTAGTGCGCAAATATCTTTGCCCTTCCGGACTTGTCTGGAAGTGGCATGTAGATTATCTTGTCGAATCTTCCAGGCCTCATTATTCCCGGATCCAGCAGATTGGGCACGTTTGTCGATCCCACTATTACCACGCCCTCCATCTTCTCGAAACCGTCCATCTCCGTAAGAAGGGTTGATATGAGAGTCCTGCTCGAGTCCGCATCGGTAGCGTCCCTCTTGCTTGCTATGCCGTCTATCTCATCGAAGAAGAGGACGGCAGGGGTGTTCTTCCTTACAGTGTTGAATATCTTTGATAGGTCCTGGGCGCTCTGCCCAGGATATGGAGATACGAGCGAAGAGGTCTTGACATAGAAGAATTTTGCGCGTATCTCATTTGATAGCGCGCGCATTATGAGCGTCTTTCCAGTACCAGGTGGACCGAAGAGCAGTATTCCTTTTGCAGGCTTGACGTTGTATGCCCCGGAGATGGCCCTGTGTTCTATGGGGGCGAGCACGGCCTCCCGTAGCTCCTTCTTCGTCTGATCGTAATTCGCAACATCATCTAACTTTTCATGCACACTGCTTGTAAGGTCCTGGAACGAGTCGCCGAACTTGCCGAGGAAGTCCTGCTTCATGACCTCAAGTGCCCTGACAACTGAGACGTTGCTGTACTCCAATAGGAAGATAAGAATCGGCGTGAGTATGAAGCTTATTACATCCATCCTGTTTAGGTAGCTGCCAGTTGCATATGAGAGAACCGCATAAACGCCAAGTATTATGAAGGCGAAGGTGCTTGCTATTGTGCCCTTGAATCCGGACCTGCTCTCTATGACAAAATTGGTCATTGCGAATATGACTATGAGCCAGACGACAAGCTGTATTATGGTGAACTGGAACTGGTAGAATATTGAGAGTATTGCTGCCCCGAATCCGACGAATAGCTGTTCGCCTACCTTGAGGCTAAAGAAGTTGCCCCAGGCAGTTCCTGCATCTGCAAAGAATGACGAGAAAGTTGCTGCTGGCTTTGAAGGCGTGAGCATCGCCCCTGCGGCAGGAGGCACTATCGAATTGAATGCGCCTGTTGCATTGTAGACTATCGGCGCGCTGTTTTGTATACCGGTCATCCCCGATAGCATTACGACAAGAATTATCACGACTATGGCCGATGCCATTGCCCTTTTGAAGCCTATGAATAGTGTGCCGAGCATGAAGGCCGGAATCTCCAGAAGCTGGCCAAGATATGAAAGTGGAAGCATCATCAGGGCGTACACGAATGTTATGGTGCGGTAGTTGTTGTAGCCGATCAGAAGCGATACGCTTACAAAGATCGTCAGGATCCATGCAAGTAGCGGCGCTTGGTATATGAACATGGCTAGCGTCTCAAAGAGCATGAGCATAAGACCGCCAAGCGGCGAGAGCATCGCAATAGCAAAGGTCAGGAGCAGGAGAGGTATGAGTATCACTGTGGGGAAGAATGGGAAGGCTATTGATACGCTGAATGTGGCAAAGAGTATCGCAAGGGCATCGGGAAAGTTCTCCTTGCTCACGAACTCCCTGATGAAGTCCTTTAGCCAGTAGAATGACATCGGCGTGTAGGAGTAGCGGTACCTCTGCACAGGCTTTTGAGGCTTGGACTCGAACGAGACGCTTGGCGTCTTCTTGTCGGCCTTCTTTTTCGAGGAGTTTGAGTCTGGCATACCTGGAATCCCACTTAGCCTAATATATAAATAGTTAGTATTATTATTAATGTTAGTATCTGAATATTACTTGCCCCGTTGTAGCTCAATGGCAGAGCGGTCGCCTGTAGTTTGGTAATTTTCTGGAGCAATATCCAGGAGTAGATAGCGACAGGTTGTGTGTTCGACTCACACCAACGGGA
>JAJZKP010000024.1:0-5087 GCA_021804105.1 Microcaldota archaeon
CTGACTCGCAGTTCCAGTTCACAAGCAGCACATATACGTATCCAGGCGGGCAGCCAAGCCCGACAAACATTGTGTGCTCCGACATAGTGGAGAAAGCGGCTAAGAGCAACAACATAAATACGAATCTCGATTACGGCCTTGCCGCTGCCTACGTAATCTCGGCCAACATGACCAACCAGACCATTGGCAACCTTAATTCGCTGTATTATTTTGAAGGCATCTCCGGATGGCTGAGGAGTCTGAAGTCGCTAACGGTATTTTGTGTCGGATATCCAACTCCCCCGTCAGGGCTGGCTAGTGCACTGCAGTGCGCCAATCCGCTCAACGGCAACGACGCGTTCAAGATAATGTACTCTTATACACCATTCGTTGGGTACTACTACCAGAGATTGGCATTACCACCAGTAGAGATGACTGCCAGCCTGATATTCTACCTTTTCTTCATGCAAATGACTGGAATCCTTGTAATGCTTTATTGGTGGCCGTACCTTCTTGCTGCGGGCATCCTGCTCAGGACGTTCTCATACACCCGCAGGGCAGGCGGCCTTGTCATTGCCTTGGTGATGGTTGCTTTGGTGATATACCCCATAATGTACCTGTTTGAGTACACCTCTCTCTCAAATGGCAACCAGCTCTGCCAGTATAATCCTAGCGGCATAGTGAGCACGCTGACACCAACCCCGGCCACGACAACAGGGCCTGGAAGCTGCATAGAACTCATAGGAGCCAACTCACTGCCAGACATGGCAATAAACGAGTTGCCTCTCTCAAGTCCGGGGCCGGCCGCAGGCTCAGCCTCAAGCATGGCAAGCGCAATACAGTACAATATAGATTTCTTCAATTTCCCCAGGGTGTCAGAGGTGCTCAACTATTACGGCTGCTATCCGGACAGCTCCAATCTGCTTGCCATGGAAATGCTCTATTCGTCCGAATACCTAATACCAGGATTAGGGGCGGGTACGTCTGTGGCGACAGGCGGATTGTCAGGATTCATAGGGAGCATAGTCGGGGGTGAAGGAGCTGCGCCAACCCACCTTCCAATACTGCCGGCGATAATAACGGGAGGGCAGCAGCAGCAGAACTGGAACTGCTTCACTCCGCAGAACATGGTCGCTGCAGACGAAGCCATCTGGCACGTTTACGGGGTTATGGCTGTGACAGGGTTCATAGTGCCGATACTAAACGTGCTTATAGCATTATCAGCAGTGGTAGGACTCTCTGGACTGTTGGGCGGGGACACAAACATTATAGGCCTCGGGAGGTTCGTATAAAGTGGTTAGATGAACAAAAAGAGCTATATGGCTGTTGCCTTCCTGATGATGGCAGTAGCTATAGCCGGAGCAGTATCCCCGGTTTCCATGCTCCTTGGAAGCACAAGCGCAGGCCCTTCGAGAATACCCGCAGAGGCGCCGGGGAAAGGCTTAGCCGAGGCTGTTTTCAACTGCAATACGCTCTTTCAAGAAGGCGCTGCGTACGCCGGCGGCACGCCGCTCGTGAGCCAATGGCTTACAAACGGATCAAACTTCAATTACTTGTTAGGCATAGGCCTGCTGATAATCCTTCTTATCCTGGCATTGGAGGGCATATTATATGCCATAGGCAGGGCCTTCGGCATTAACAAGCTGGTTGATTATGTAAGAAGGGAGTATGTAGAGGTACTCGCGAACATAATCATAATAATAGTTGTCCTGGTAGGTGGATTCTATATATTCAACAATGCTTCCATCTTCTTCGGAAATCTTGCTGCTGCGGGTGCAGGAAGCAGCTTGGTGCTGCCTCCGCCGCCTTCTGGCGCAGCCGGATCCAACGCTTCGCCAGGATTATTCATAAACGTATGCAACAATTACGAAAATTCCATAATAAATAATAACTTGTATAATTACATCAGCGTTGTGCTCTATCTCTTCTTTGTGGAAAGCACTACTAACACCATAGTCAACGCAGATCCAAACGCATTCGGATTCGCGATCAAGCCATTCACAGGAGTCCAGACACTGCTGACAACCCTATGGTCTGAAGAGGCAATTTCTTTCGCCATAATAAGCATGGGTGCGCTGGTTGTGATACTCTTGTTTGTTATATATTTCCTCTTCCCGATATTCTTCTATGTAGGCATAGTGCTGAGGTGCTTCCCGTGGACGCGTGCTGCCGGGGGGTCAATGCTGGCCCTATTCATCTCATTTTACATTTTCCTGCCTGCGCTCCTCTACGCATTCTCGCAGGTAAGCGTGAATAGCATTACATTGTGCGGTGGAACCGGGACATTCCCTTCAACCCAGTCCCTTTGCAACAGCGGGCAGGCCATTGGAAATCTTGGGAGCAGCATTTACTCAGATGCAAAAGGCTATCTCGATGCGGTCTTTTCGATAATAGGCGAGACTTCATTCGGAGTGACGATGTTCGAGAATGTAATAGACTTTACCAATGTGGTTGCCTATGCCGTCTTACAGATGATCGGCCTGATAATTTCATTCATAATAGCGTACGATCTGCTGGAATTCCTTGGAGATATCCTTGGAGCGCCTTCGCTGCAAAGCAACAGGGTCCTTGGCAAGGTGCTATAATGATTACACGTGTAACCGTAAAGAGGAGAAGCGCATGAGAAAAGGGAGCTTCGTGATACTGATGATAGTTGCCCTCGCGGTATTAGCGTATGCGCCGCAGCAGGCTGCAGCGGCAGGATCTTGCACTGGCATATGCTATGACATAACATCGCCGTATGTCATAGGAGCAGGCATAGCAGCGATAGGTGTCATACTGGTCGTAGCAATACTTGCAATAATGTACATGCTAAGCCCCGCATTCGGCAACACGCAGATGAGAACATGGATACGCACAAAGGTATACGACGAACTTGCGTCGCTGGTGCTGATCTTCATCTTCATAGCCTTCGGCGCACTGGTCGCCACGCTTCCAGTATATGGCGCCATGAACGGCATAGGCCTTGTCAGCAGCGAATGCGGAAATGTCATAACAACGCTAAGCGCGCAGCCTCCGCCCCCCGGGCAGGCTGCAGTAAGCTACGATAACCTCTATTTCCTCTCGGTCTGTGACACCTACCAATTCAACCAGGATGTGCAGAATTTCGCAACATCCACATTCTATGTCGCTTCCCTAGTTTCACTTACGCCTACAGCCACATTGTACTTCCCTTCACAGCTGGCAACCAGTGCGACCTTGCCTAGCGTGGTGGGTGGCGGCGGGGTTGGCGGGATAGGGGCGTCTGACGGGCAGGTAGAATCTGGAGAGCCAGATTATACAGACAGCCCAGGTCCGATAAATACGGGTTCTTTCGCCTCTTACAACATAGGCCTTGTGATACCCTTAAATTTCATGCCGATACAGCCCGTATTCCACTACTTTGTACCGTTACTGAATTCTCTTTACCTATTCTTCATATTAAGCCAGGTGCAGCTCATGCTCATCTCGGCTTCAGGGATAATATACGCCATACTCATGGCCGTAGGGCTTATTGCAAGGTCGTTTGGAGTGACCAGGACATTTGGAGGCGCGCTAATCGCATTTGCGCTTGGCATAGGGATTATATACCCGCTCATGACTGCAGTGACGCTTGGATTCTTGACGCATGCGTTGGACACGGCCGAGGTGCAGTTCTGCCAGTTCTCATTCGGTATAGGAGCGGCTTTTGGGGCTACCTGCCCTGCCGGAAGCGTAGTAGGGACCATTGTCAATATGATTGCCACATGGGTTAGCAACACCTTCAGTTTATTCCTGGGGCACTTTAGCAATGCGGCTTATGCACAGTCACTGCTCCCGGTCATTGTGCCGCTCTTCAGGGCATATGCGATATACGGGGCATTCGTGGCCATAGGGCTTACTTTCCTTCCGTTGCTTAGCCTCACCGTGGTTGACGTATTTATAGTAGATTTCTCAACAGCAATAGGGGAGCGCATGGACTTCCTTTCCCTGCTTACGAGGCTGGTATGATGAATAAGATCGCGCTTGCAATGATACTTGCTCTCATCTCAGTGGCAATGCCACTAGGAGCGCAGGGCAATCCCATATCGCAATATTGCGGAAATGTAAATAAGCTTGGGGCCAATGCAATAGTAAGCGTAGTTGCGCCGTGGTATTGCAACACCATAAATGCAGCTGCAGTAAAGGTATGGAGCAATTGGGAGCCCATAGCAATAGCGGCCACGCTCTTCTCTTTCTCGATAGCAGCGCTGATCATAATGGTTGGCATAGGCATAAGGAATGACCGTGTTCGCATTTTCGGCATGGGAGAGCTCTATGAGGCCGTAGCGACAGCAACAATCGTAATCCTGTTTACGTTCGTAGCAGCGCTTATGTTCGGGCTGCTGCCGGGCTTCTTCTTGGGCAGTTATAACCCGTACAGCTATGCTTTAAATAACATAAATTATACCATAGGCCAGACCGATGGCCTGGTGGCGCAGCTCTATGCAATAGGATCTGTAGATTATTACTATGCCTCGCAGGTGTATTCGACGTGCATTGCTGAAACAGCATTCAAGTGCGAGTTCCAGAGCAGCTTCTTCCCGCCGATCTTCAAGTACGCAGTAGTGTACCTATTCTTCTGGCCGGCATCTGTTCTTATAGAGCTCATAGTACCGGGACTGATGGCCCTTAACCTGGAGTTTTACCTAATAATATTCATGATGTATGCCGCAATACCCGTATTCCTTATACCAGGGGTAATCTTCAGGGCGTTGATACCGACAAGGCATCTCGGCGGAATGCTAATGGCGATAGCCATAGGATTCTATTTCTTCATGCCGATATTATTTGGCATTGCATTTGCCCAGATAGCAGGAACGCAGGGAGGCACGGCCTCGCAATTAAGTGCAATTTCAGGAGCCCTGGGGCGCTATGGCGGGTGCACCCCTGGTTCGGCGAGCTGCAAGGATGCAGTGCAGAACTCAGCGTCTCCGTCTTCTCCTCTTGTCGAGGAGATTAGCACTGCTTCCAGCGCAATGGGCGCCTTCTGGCTATCCGTTCTCTTCTATCCTGCCCTGATCAGCGCCATGACTTATGCTTTCATAACCCAGATAGCAGAACTGCTGGGCGGCATGGCAAGGACTTCATCTAGGCTCAGGGGACTCTGA
>JAJZKP010000024.1:5187-8089 GCA_021804105.1 Microcaldota archaeon
CCTTTTGGCACTGCAATGGCCTGCGGGTACTCTGCTTTTATGTCGCATGAGATGCCGTTTGTAGCAATATTGCCGTATTCGCTCACTTTCACAGTGCCTGCGGCTGCATGTGCAGTGAAGTTTATGAATCCTCTCTGGCTTGCAGGCCCAGAGATGTTGGCCTGAGCAAACCGTGATCCGGATTGCGAGTCGTAGTATGAAGTGGCTAAGAGCAGGTTGCCTTCTATGATTGCGTAGCCACTTGCAGTTGAGTTGCTCGGTATTAGGGTCTTGCTGTCCTGTTGCAGAAGCGTGTATAGGGCAGTGCTCACGCCTTTTGATGCAGAAGGCTTGCACGCAGGAGCCGAAGGCACGTTTGAGCCGGCATCGTTATGGGAGGTTGGTGCAGCATATGCAAGCGTTGCAGGGGCAAACGCTATTGCAGCTGAAATTGCCGCAGACCTTGCAAGCGTCTTCAAGGCACTGCCTGGCATGGTCCTGTAAGCCGTTATCGTCATAATCTTCCTTTACGGTTTGGTTTCCTTGCTATATAAGAGTTTGCTAATGCAGGTTTGCACCTTGGATTAGAGTCAGTTAAAGCGAGGCGGCAATGCCTATATAAAGTTTAACAGCGTGATATTCTTGCGATGGTGGAGACTTGGCCTTCGAATTCAGGTGGATATTGTTCATTTCTCTGGTGGCTGCCTCACTTGCCTTCATATTAGTGGGGGTGGCGGCTGGGCCGGGGCTCGGGATACTGAAGTTCATAATGGGGCTTCTAGCAATCCTGTGCGACATACTAGCAATGGCAAGCCGCTACTACACGTACCTTTTTGATCCTCTCAGGAAGATGAAGGGGAAGAAACTGGTACTGGATAGCGGAGACCCATACATAATGTCGCCTTCAGGCACTGCAATAATGAAGCGGGTTGGAGACCTGGTCTATGCAACTGTGTTTGTAAAGATACCGATATACAAGTCGGGCACGGAGATGGAGGACCAGGAAAAGATAGACTTTGCCACAAGCTTTGGCAAGATGCTCTCGATAATAAAGGAACCGTTCAGGATAAGCACGCAGCTTTACGTACTCAACAAAGACGAATATATAGAGAAGATACGCGCAAAGCTAAACGAGACACAGGATAAGTACAACCAGATAATGAATAAGGAAGGGGGCGGCACGACCAAGAAAGAGGTGGCTCCAGAGGTAGAGCACCTGAGAGGGAAAGTAACGATGTGGAGGAACATGCTGGAGAGTGTCAGCCGGGCGAAGTCGCACTCAATGATGGCTTATGCGATGGTGAGTGCCATCGGAAGCTCAGAGGAGGAAGCAGTAAACCTTGCAATATCCAAAGGGGACGAACTAGCGGCAGGAATCAGTTCCACGTACGGCATCAGTGCTTCGCTTGCGACGGGAAAAGAGATACTGCAATTCATTGAACCGGAACAGATGATACCGATAGCAAACCTGAGCTCGCAGATAAGCGTGAGGAGCGGATTGAAACAGGTGTGACAATGGTAGATGAAGAATCAGTAATATATCTCGCCGCAACGGCCCTTGTAGCCCTGCTGCTTATACTTACAAGCACTGATTATGGGATTCTTGGTTACGTAATGGTGATCCTGACCATATTCGGCATGGGCATAATACTAGCCATAAATTACGTTGACTTCCTTGTCTTTCCTGCTATTATGAAAGCGCTCCACCTGAGGGTCATACCTGCAAATGGCATAATGCTCTCGGAGGGCAACGACGCAATAGTGAAAGTAACGAACGGGGTCTATTATGCGACAGGTTATCTCACAGGGAATGTGTACGGATACGTATTCACTTCCCAGCAACCGGAGCAGAATGAGACGGACCTGTCAGGTGCCGTGGATAGATGGGAGAGGATAGCAATGAACATAGACTTCCCATTCAAGTTCAATCTTATAACTATACCTGAGGATGTGCAGAAATACCGGGACGAGCTTGACGGCCAGAGGGGATATCTCGAATTCCAGATTTCCAGAGAGATGAGTGCCACTAACCCGAACACGATGGTCCTTGAGGCGCTCCAGAGGCGCATGCAGATAATACAGCAGAAGATGGACAGGGTATCTGCAGGGGAAAGACCCTTGAATGTTATAATGTATATAGAGTCTACAGCAGTAGGCGTGAGCGAGAAGGAGGCACTTGACGCAGTCAGCCTGCAGCTGAACCAGCTCCAGACTCTTTTCAATGCGCTGGACCTAAGCATATTCAGGGTGACTGGCAGGGAAGTGCATTACCTCCATGAATTTGATTACAGGATACCAGGAGAAGCGGAATTACTGAAAATGTTCCAGACGCAGAAATAATTTATCGGTAGAATATTATGTCATTGATAAGGATCCAGAACATAATGAGCAACGAGGTGGCCAAGAGGGTCTTCCTGACAAGACCTCCAGAGCCGCCTTTTGAGTACTTGCTCAATGACCCTACGGACTCGATATTCATAGGCACCACGAAACTATTCGGCGTGCCTTTCACGTGGAGCTTTGCCACGCTTACAAACCCGCACCTTGCCGTGGTGGGAATTACAGGCGCAGGAAAGAGCTTTTTTGTCAAGACCTTCCTTATTAGGGCGAGCTACATCTGGAACACCAATGCCATAATAGTTGATTGGGCGGGAGAGTACAAGGCCTGGGTAAAACAGAGCGGCGGGGTAATAATCTCACTATCAAAAGGCGACTACATAAACATCATGGATCTCTCAGGAATGAAGCCCATAGACAGGGTAAAGCAGATCATGAACTCTCTGGATATACTGACTGACATAGGCGATTATCCAGAACAGAGACGTCTCACCGGGGAGGCGATGGAGCAGGCGTATGTCAACGCGGGGTTTGTGCTCTCCTCGATGCCTGAAGCTGGCAGGGATGCGCCTACGCTGAAGGATGT
>JAJZKP010000010.1 GCA_021804105.1 Microcaldota archaeon
CCTTCAATGGCTGTATCTTGGGGAACGATTGCGGCGAAGTGAAGTTGACGGTTGCGCCCTGGTATGGCGCGCCAAGGAAATAGACGGTTGCGGTGAGAAGGTCAAGTTGGCCGTTTGCAGGCTGCGTGGAGTTTGCCACACTTAGTGTTATCGTGAATGGATTCTGCGAGTTGCTGGAAAAGGCAAGGTTGCCGCATCCGACGCATGTGCTACTTCTCGTGCCACTTGATGAATATCCGGCAATGTTATAAAGACTGAGAAACAGCAATAGAGAAACAATAAGAAACAAGGTGATTGAGTAGGCAGTATATGACCTTGTTTTATTGAATTTCGCGCCTGAATTGCGTTTACCTGTCATAAACATCCTAGCATCTAGCTTCTTCTATATTACGTAGATATATAAACATTAGTGTATTACCGAAAATATGCTCTATAAGTAAACGATAAATTCATATACTACGAAGAGACCGACACAGGAACACTAAGCTTAAGCTTTAGTTGGTTGATAAGGAGAGATGAAGAAAAGGCATCTTTATATAATATATGAGAATAATAGGGAATTGCAGACCAATATTGCAGGCGGCCCATCTTATAGGGTCGTATATTGTATGAATGAACAAGAAGAAATCCGTTTGTCGCGAGAGCCTTAATTCAGGATAATACAGTGCGGGTTTGCCAGCATAAGCTTTTTATATATATCTTGCGAGTAGTTTATTGCTTATTTTCCCGTCAATACTGCAGTATGCAGGAGGGAGATATTTATGGCACAGGATTACGAAGAGTTTGCTAGGTTCATTGGCGAGAACAAGGGCCAGAGGAAGTTCAAGCAGAGCGTAGAGCTTGCGATTAATTTCAAGGCACTTGACTTCAGCAGGCAGGACAATAGGCTAAACATCGAGGTGCTTCTGCCAAACGGGAAGGGCAAGGTCAGAAAGATAGGCATATTTGCTAGCGACAAGAGTCTTATTGCGGAAGCGGAGAAGAACGGCATAGAGGTAATACGTGATACGGAGATACCAAGCACTGCGAGCGATAGCGCGAGGATGTCGAATCTTCTCAACTATGAATTAGTGGCCCAGCCCAATCTTATGCCGGTTATAGCAAAGAGCATGGGGCAGTTTCTGGGTCCCAGAAATAGAATGCCAAAACCGCTACTCGGCAACGTCAATATCTCAAACCTTGTCAATGAGCTTAACAGAAGGATAGTGCTCAGGAGCAAGGGCAAGTACCTTCCTACAATACACTGCGTGGTAGGCACAGAAGATATGGAGCCAGTGAAACTAGATGCGAACATAAAGGAAGTAATAGGCGCAATTACAAGAAAGGTGGGGCAGAACCACATAAAGTCTGTTTATGTCAAGCTGACAATGAGCAAGCCCCTGAGGCTGATGTGAGGTCATATTTATGCAGAATCAGAAGGAGAAGGTTGAATTTGTAAAAAAGCTCAGAAAGGAGCTTAAGGCTTACAAGACGTGCGCTGTTCTTGAGACAGGAAAGACGCCGGACAGGCTTGTGCAGAAGGTTAGGAACCAGCTCAAGCCGGAAGCGAAGTTCGTAGTGGCCAGAAAGACGCTGCTTGTCAGGGCCCTCTCAGATGACCCTGAGCTGAAGAGGCTTGTTGAACATATAGACGGCAATATGGCATTGATACTTACCAACAAAGATCCCAACGAGCTGAATGGCATAATTTCTGGTAACAGGATAAAGCTTGCTGCAAAACCTAATCAGATCTCTCCAGAGGACATAAACATAAGCGCAGGGGAGACAACCATAGCGCCAGGGCAGGCAGTCACCGACCTTAAGGCAGCAGGCATAGATGTAAAAATAGATA
Source organism: Microcaldota archaeon (assembly GCA_021804105.1). Classification (GTDB taxonomy): domain Archaea; phylum Micrarchaeota; class Micrarchaeia; order Micrarchaeales; family CABMGC01; genus JAKAVK01. The sequence continues at coordinate 1,832 of JAJZKP010000010.1, forward strand.
AGGGAAAGGTAGTCATAGCAAAGAGCAAGGTTCTTGTTGCAAAAGGGGCAAAGGTGACAGTACCGATATCAAAGGCACTTAAGATGCTAGACATAATGCCTTTTGAGGCCAGCACGAAACTAAGGGTTGTGCTGAATGGGAACTTGCTCTTCACGGAGCAGGCTCTCAGCGTAGACAGGGCATTCGTTGAGAGACACATAGTAACGGATTTCCTGCATGCGCATATGCTAAGCACGGCAATAGGGTTAGTAACTCCTTACAATGCAGCAGACTTTATAAAGAAGGCATATGTATCCGCAATAGGACTTGGAGTAGAGAGAGGAATATACGAACCCGAGATAGTGGAAAAGCTTCTTGCCAAGGCAGTGATCGAAGCTGTTCAGGCAAACAGGCACGTAAAGCCTGCAGATGAGAAAAGAGAAGAGGTACATTCGGATGGCTCCACGGAGCCCAAAAAGGAAGGTTGATTGCACTAAAGAGGAATGAATTATGGAGTATATATATGCCGCTCTCCTGCTGAACTCAGCGGGAAAGGAGATAAGCGAGCAGAACCTGGTGAATGTAGTGAAGGCTGCAGGGGCAAACCCTGACGAGGCGATGGCAAAGTCGGTTGCAAATTCGCTCAAGGGCGTAGACATAAAAGAGATAATAAAGAACGCCCAGAACGTCAGCGTCGCTGCGCCTGCTGCGCAGGCGGCTCCTTCAGGAGGAGAGGCAAAGGCAAAGAAGGAAGAAGCCAAAGAGGAGAAGGTCAGCGAGGAAGAGGCTGCAGGAGGACTTGCAAGCCTGTTCGGCTGATTCCCTTGCCTGGCATCGCTTCACCCGTTTTGCATGTTAGAGTTAGGGTTAAGCATGCGCGTCTTAATTAATATAAACGTTTGCGTTCCAGAATAAATCAAGGCGAAGACCATGCAAGTATACGTTGAAAAGCCAAAGTGCACAGGATGTTCCCACTGCTTTGATGTCTGTCCGGTAGCTGTTTTTCAGATGCACGACCGGGCATCAAATGACGTCAATTCCGACTCAGCACCTCCAGAGTGGCAGTGGAAAGGCACACACTTACCGGAAGTCACAGAGAAGTGGGCTAATGTGCAGGATGGCCACCATCACTTCGCGGAGAAGTTCGAAGGCGGCAGCGGCGGAATTTCTGTAGCTGTCAGTGGGTCTTCGTGCATACTATGCCAGGCATGCCTCATAGAATGCGAGGGCGAGTGCATAGTCATAACCGACGATAGCAACAATGTCTATCACTCAATCTACAAGTAGACGTAGTCTGATGGCTCTTTCCTTTCTGCAGCAGTAGAGTTGCGTTTAGCGGCTCTTGCAGACGTGTTGTGCTCAGGTAAGCGCATATACTGCTACAGAGTCATAGCTTGTGCCGCGTTCGCTGGTGACGCTTACAGAATAAGTGCCGGGGCCCTGGGACTGGCATATCGCTATGTACGCGCTGCCGTAGTCTCCTGTTCCTCCCATATATCCTGACACTTCGGCAGTGCATCCTGCCGGCACAGTTATGGTTGCATTGCATGGTTGATTAGCACATGCGGCTACTATTGCAGTAGTTGTAGTGGAAGATAGTGTATAGGTAGAAGTCATTGCAGATGTAGTTGTGCTTGTTCCATTCAGTGGCGAGTTTATTACCGTTTCAGATGAAGCATCGATACCAAGTATTGACATTGTCTCGTCAGTAGACGTTGGCACTGTGCATGTGCTTGAAGACTGGTGGCCTATTGAAGAGTAATCTGGCCCATACCGGGCGTCAACTGTAAATGAAGCACCAGACTCAGAATCCGGAGCCCAGTTGCCTTGAGCGCAAATGTAATATGAATAGGAGGAGCTTGTGGCGGATATAGAGCTGCACCCAGTGCAGGTATTACCTCCGCCATATGTCACAGAAGGCACTGATATTATGACGTTTGCAACTGATGAGACATTGACAGCTGCAGGACTCTCTGAGTCTGTAGCCTGAAGCTCGAACCGATATGTTCCTGCAGGAAGCCCAAGAACCGAGGTGCCGGATATCATCGCAACCTCAGAAGGCAGGTAATTGACTACGTATATATTGCCGTTGGAATATGCTCCGGTGTTTGGATCATCTTGGATAAGATGAATAGCTCCAGCTATAGATGTGCCAGACATTGCCAGGACATCGAATTGCAAAGGCAAGGGCGAGGTCGAAGAGTCGTTGAGCACATACATATAACCGTTGCTAGGATTGTATATCATAGGATTGGTTGGGCTTTGATAATTAGAACTAGAAGACAGAACTATATGCGTTAACTGAGATGTACCGGATATAACAGAAAGATTACCTTCGGCGGTGATTTCGTATATGTATCCGTTATTAGGATCGTATGAGAGGTACTCCGGATTGAATCCTGAGATGGATACATTGGCAACGAAGGAAGTTCCAGACAATATTGTTACATCATTTGTATTATCCTGTGCAACGTATACGTAGCCATTGCCGGCATCGTAAGCTAGCTGGTATGCGTATAGGTAGACCTTATAAGTTGATACCACGCCTGTGCCAGATATTATTGCAACATTATTGTAGTCGGCCACATATACATAGCCATCGCTAGGGTCATAGACAGACCAGCGTGGGCCGTTATGGGAGAGTGTTATTGTAGCTACCACAGATGTTCCGGATATGACTGAAACATTATCGCCGCCGTTGTTAGATATATACACATAGCCATTTCCTGAGTCGTATGACGCCCATATTGGGTCCACGCCCACGTTTATAGTTGCAACTACTGACGTACCCGATAAAACCGTTACAGTATCTGAGTTGGAGTTCAGTATGTAAATATAGCCATTTCCTGAGTCGTAGACCCCGTATTTGGGGGTAGAACCCACGCTTACATTCGCAATCGCAGAATTGCCAGATAGCACCGTCACCTGGTTGGTGTTTGTGTCCAGTACATAGATATATCCGTTTGCAGAATCGTTTAAGGCATAATCAGGATATGATTTCGCAGGGAGCGGAATTGACTGGCCGGAGACAAACGGACATTCTGTAGAAGTTGAAGCATATCCGCATAGGGCATTGCCCCATTGAGCTGAGAAGGTATTGCTGCCCGGCATTTCTGCAAGCCATTGATATGAATACGGAGATGTGCCACCGTAAGCGCCGTTTGAAGACATGTATGCAGTCTGGCCTGAGGTAATGGTATTTGTAGTAGGATATGCAGGATACACCAATAATGGCGGTACTGTTACAATAATATTTGCAGACGCAGAGTTGGCAGTGGCAGGCGTAGATTCTGAGTCAGTGGCCTGAAGCTTAAAGTTGTATACTCCAGTAGGTATGGCCAACGGGCTTGTTGCCTGTAGTATAGATACCGTTCCTGAGCCGTAGTTTTCTACATATACAAGGCCGTTGTTAACAATCGAGAAGATAGGTTCAGATCCAACAGATATTTGTGCTGCTGCTGAAGAACCGCTTATGGCAGTGACAGTGCCTGAGCCATAGTTAGTCACGTATATGTAACCGGAATATTGGTCACCATTGAGGCTTATCGAAGTAGGGCTACTGCCTACAGGAATCGTGGCTCCAAGGCTAGTGCCGAATGTATAGAGTGGGACCTGTACTACAGTATCGGATCCAGCGTCAAGAACATCTATGCCACCATCATAAGGACCCAATGCTCCTGCAATAGGCTCGCTGCCGACAGATAGGGTAAGTTCAGTTGTTGTTCCAGATATCTCAGTGACTGTGCCAGAACCATAATTAAGGATGTCTACTACACTCTGGTCTTGCAGTGCGTAGTCCGGCTCGCTACCGACGGAGATTGTCGATGTAACGCTAGTGCCGGAGATAACCGACACGGTGCCGGAGCCGTAGTTAGGTATGTATACATAATTGTTAGTGTCATATGCGCCAAACTCGGGCTGGCTACCCACAGATATAGTAGCTATTACTGAAGTTCCGGATATTACTGAGACTGTTCCTGAGCCATAGTTTTCAACGTACACGTACCCGTCATAAGGATCGTATACTTCAGATTTTGGGTTATTGCCTACGGATACTGTGGCTATTACAACGGTATTGGAAATGACAGAAACAGTTCCTGAGCCCTTGTTAGCAACATAGACATATCCATTTCCCGGGTCATATACGGCGTATGCAGGGTCCGAACCCACAAGCATGTTTGCTATAACTGATGTTCCTGAGAAAACCATCACGTTGCTGGTAGCATAATCAAGCACATATACATAGCCGTTGCCGGAGTCGTTGACTGCATAATAGGGGGTCTGGCCTACAGGCACTGCGCCAAATGCGGTGCTGGCAGCGCACTGTGGTGTCTGTGCTGTGCTTCCGCAAAGTGCATTTGCCTCAGCCGCAGTATATGTAACGCTGTTTGGAGTCGTAGCAAGCCACTGGTATGCATATGGCAATTCCCCGCCATAAGCTCCGTTAGATGTCACATATGCAACTTGCCCCTGAGCTACGGAGTTGCTTACAGGATATGGGGCATATACCGCCAGGGGGAGATACGGAATAAGGGTTACTGTAACGGCATTGGTTGTCTTGGTGACTGGCAATGGCTCGGAGTCGGTGACTTGAAGCTTGAACATGTAGTTGCCTGTAGGTGTAAGCGTATTGGCAGCAAACTGGCAGATGGTTGTAGTTGCAGATGAGCCGCACAGGGTGTTGGCCTGGGTAGCTGAGAACGAAACGCCATTTGCAGTAGTGGCGAGCCATTGGTAGTTATACGGGGTTATGCCACCAGTTGCGCCGCTATCTGACACATATGCGGTCTGGCTCCATGCTATCTCGTTAGTGGCAGGGTAAGGGTCTGGGATCTCTAGCGTATATAGCGTCTGCACAGTTATTGCTGATGATCCAGAGGATATCTGCGTGTTTGCAGGCGCTTCTGAATCAGTTACCTGGAATTCGAACTTGTACGTTCCGGTAGTAGTTGAGGTGGTAGTGGAGAAGGCGCACGTTAGTGTCTGTGCAGAAGAGCCGCAGAGCGTGTTTGCCTCTGAAGCAGTATATGTATTGCCTCCGACAACAGTAGCAAGCCATTGGTAATGATACGGTGTCAGGCCTCCGGATACAGTATCCGTTATGTATTGCGTTTGGGTCTGAGTTATGGTATTTACCTGCGGTGTAGGCTGATACACGACAAGGCCTGTGGGAGCAGTTATGAATGAGGTAAGCGCTACAGGCAGGGAGGATATCTTAGTCTCAAGGGAGCCGTATAACGTATGCTGGTATCCGGTAAACACATCAGCATACCTGATCGCCACGCTGCCTTTAAACGGCGCACCAATGGATGACGAATAGGGGCCATTAGGCCCATAGCATTGGACAGTGTATGTGTGGGAAGATCCGGAATTCTGCAGGTAACTGGTGGCCTGGAACGTTGCAGAAGCATTGTTAACACTACACGATATCCCGGTCACATTTACCTGTTTGCCTGTTGTCTGAAGTATGGTTACGGACAGGATGCCGTTTGAGCTTACATACGCATTCTGGCAGTAGAAGTCAGCCCCAAGATTGCAGGTAGTAACTGAAGAATTGAAGAATCCGAAGCTGTAAAGGGCTATAAGTACTATGACAATTATTATTATTGCCCAGCCATAAGTTGTCAGGTACTCTATTGCGCTCTGCGGCCTTGACGTCCTTTTGCGTTTTATCACGCTACTGCTGTGCCTCGGCTTCCCTGGCATGGATATGCCTGTCCAGTATATAAATAAAAGGTTTGTGGTCAAACCTTGGGCTTCTGCAGTGCCTCTATGTTCTTTAGTTCGTAGAGTTTGGCAAGTGCCTTGTATGTTGCCAATGACATATTATACACGTCCCTTGTCCTGCCCCTTGAGAAGGTCCAGACGTCTTTCACTCCTGCAAGCTCCAGTACCGATCGCACAGTATCGCTTGCAACTATGCCCACTCCTTTCGGTGCGGGCTTGAGTATCACTTCTGCGCTCCCGCACTTGGCGCTCAGCCTGAGCGGAAGGCTGTGCGGCGTATTGCATTCGCACTCCTGCGAGCCGCAGCCAAGGTTTACAGAGATTATGTGCTTCTTTGCATCTCTTATTCCAGTATCTATGGCAGGTTTCGCCTCGGTGTCTTTTCCGACGCCTATGCCTATGTGGCCATTTCTGTCCCCTACCACGACCGTTGCCCTGAACTTCTGCTTCCTGTTGTTCTTGGTCATCCTCTGTACAGATGCTATCTCAAGAACCTTGTCCTCCATGCCAGGAAGCAGCGTGTCAACTACCTCGGTCTCTTTTATCGGCTTTCCAGTTGCGAAGATCTGCTCGAGAGAGGTTATTGTGCCTGCTTTGACCTGCTGGCCTATCTTTGTCTTTGGCTCCCAGGTGCCAAGCGTATTCTCCTCTTCGTTGAAGTCTCTTCTCCTTTCTCTCCTATCACTTTCCATTCAATATCTCCTCCTTTACCTTGTTGAAAAGGCTTGCCAGTGTCTCTGGCTCCTTCCCCTCCTTTATGTAGCTACCGTACTGCTTCTGGTACTTCTCAGGGCTCTTCTCTTTAAGCTCCTTCACATATTTAACGTCAGAGTAGTTATATACCTTGGCATCTACCTGTGCCCCGCTCCTCACTCTGAGACCTGCATCTATGCACCCTCTTGCAAATGCAAAGGGTATGGAATCCTTTACAGGAGAGCTTATGCCTATGTCAAGCACAAGCTCCTGGTCCTTGAGCTCCTTGTTTGCAACAGCCTTCTTTGCAAGCAGTGCTCCGACAAGATATGCGGTTGGACGGTTTGCCCTGGAAGGCCAGCCACGCTTTGAGAGCTCCTTCGAGTCGGCATATGCAAGAGTAAGATCCCCGGTTTCTGTGTACTTAGATATGTGGCTGATAATCCTCTTGTTGGTCTTCCTGACCACTACGCGGTTCATTCCGCCCTTTACCGCGGCGAACCTCTTCTTATAATTGGTCTTGGCTTCCCGCCTCCTCCTGAACTGGAGCTGCCGTATCGTCTTGCGCATAAATATCACCGGTACTGCTTGCTTACTTCCTCGTTTATCCTCTTGACTTCCTCATCGGTTATCACGATTCCCTGGTCCCTAAGGTGTATAACCAGGGCAGCCTTGTTAGCATATACATTTCCCTTGACCTGACCGTAGAGCGTATTGAATGTTGCCGTATCAAGCTTCTGGAGCTCCTTGAGCTTCTTCAGGAATGTCCTCTGTGACCTTACTTTCTTCTCCCAGGAGATGCCATGGCGGGCTTGCCTTGTTCCGCGCCTCCTGCCTATTCCCCTCCTTCTTCCCTCGGCCCTCTTCTCCTTAAGGATCTTTGACCTTGAGCTTGCGTTATGCTTTGCCTTGAGCGCAAATATGCCTCCGGACTTTATGAGCCTTCTTACATCATCGCGTGTTATTGCCTTCTCAGCGTCCTCTAGGGAGGCGCTGCTTATCCGTATGGAGCTGGATCCCCTGTGCAGCAGATCGCTTGCGACTCTCTTTGCGAATTTTATTGTCATATACATCAGGCCTTATTCACTATCCTCACGTTGTTCTTGTCCGCTATCCCGCGCAGCATTGCCCTCTTCCTTGATGATAGGTCGTGCGCAAACCTTACTACATTAGAACCCTTGCTTTGTATCACTGCCATGAGCTCATTCTGATTGTGGACTAGCACCTCGAATGAACCATCGGGCCTTGCATAGCGTACCTTCTCGCTGTTCTTGTAGCCTATACTCGGTGTTGCGCCAAGCTCCTTCTTCTTGACCCTTTTCTTGCTGTCTATTCCGCGCTGGCTTCTCCATCTCTCCTTAACCCTCTTCCTGTTTGGCGCACCGAAGTTCGGAACATAGAATTTTGGATGCTTTTTCTTTGCTATCATGATCACTCCTCCTTTGCCGGGTATATGCCGTCCTGAAAGACGCGGGTATCCTGCCCGCGTGCATGGCACGCATGCATTATGTTGGTCATTGTCTGGCCGACGTCGTACTTGTCTGCGCCTGTTATCTTAACGTCTTGGCCCTTTACCTCAACCTTGGTATCTCCGACTATCCTTGCGCGCCTTGGTATTTTCTCGCCGAAGATGTTCTTTATGAAGAAATCCTTCCCCTTTACCTCGGTTGACATGGGGAAGTGGGCGAATATTATGGTCATCTTCTTTTCTATGCCCTCATTGACCGTTGTGATAGCACTCTTTGTCTCTGTTGTCAGGGCCATAGATGCGAGCTTTGCCTTTTCCTGCAGCTTCTTGTTCTTGGTGAGGCTTAGTGATATCTTATTCCCCTCGACCTTCACATCAAGGAGTCGCTGGTCGACCCTCTTTACAGTAGACCCGCGCTTTCCCTGTATTGTCATCGCGCTGCCTTCCAGCTTAACGTTGACCCCTGACGGAATCTCTATCTCTGAAATCTCTGCCATTGAAACCATCAATATACGTATGCGAGAAGCCTTCCTCCGAGGCGCTTCGCCTTTGCCTCATTGTTTGTCATTATGCCTTTCGAAGTTGATACTATGAGTATGCCGAAGTGCACGCTCGGTATGTAACGCTCCTCGAACTTCTGGAACATTCCCGTAGTTACCGGATACCTTGGCTTTATCACTCCTATGTCATTGATTTTCTTCGAGAGCGTTATCCTGAGCTTCTTGAACTTGCCTTCCTTGACCTCTTCGAGATTGCCTATGTAATTGTTGGCCTTCATGAGCTCAAGCACCGAGCGTATGAGTTTCGTGGACGGTACATCGCACTCGTAAAATCCCTTAGCCTCATAGACTTTTATCTTGTTTATCGTATCTGCGAAAAGGTCTACCATGATCTCACCTGAACTTGTCGAAGCCTATCTCTGGGGCCACTTCCCTGAAACATCTCCTGCAGACATAAAGGCTGTATGAACGTATGAGAGCGCGTGAGCTTCCGCATATCCTGCACTTCCGCATATTCTTCCCTTTGTATCTGAGTTCATAGCTTATCTTCATATAGTCATCTCTCTTTCCCCACTATCTTGGCACCAAACTTTGTTTCTATGAATCCACGCAGCTCTTCCCGCGGTATGTTCCTGTGCCATACACCTACCCGGCTTGCCTTTCTACGCCTGAGCTCGACCCTCTTGCCGCGCCTGCCAAATGCGGCATTGATGTTCATTCCGAGCATGCCTATCTTTGGATCATACTTGACACCAGAGAAGTATATGTATTCGCTTATGCCGAAATTGAGGGAGTTGTTAGCTATGGCATTCTCCTGCACTGTATTGTTATTTGCCTCCAGAGCCCTCTTTAGCAGCGAGTATGCATCATCGCCGCGCAATGTGACCATTGCGCCTATTACCTGTCCTTTCCTTATCTTGAGTTCAGGCTCCCTGCGCTTCGCTGTTGTAGCAACGGCAGACCTGCCGGTCAGCTTCTCGAGCAGAGCCCTAGCTCCAGAATAGGTGTCTTCCTTGTCACCTATGCCTATGTTCACGACAAGCTTCTCGAGCCTGATTTCCCTCATAGGATTCTCTTTTCCTTCCATGTTCATTCTCCTATTACCATCACATTGTCTACAAGCGTCAGGAATGTCCCTTTTCCGCTGTCGACCTCCACTGTAGCTGCCCTGGTAGCTGTTCCAGTGTTTATTCCTTTTATGGTGCCGCTCTCCGAAGCGTGGGTACCCTTTATCACGTAGCACTTGGCGCCACTAGAGAATTTAATTATAGATCTCACTGCATTGTCTTTTACTGCTACGGAATCGTTCACCTTGACCTCATTCTTCCCTTCAAGGACAGAGCCGTCGTAAAGCCTGAGCATAACTTTATTCTTCTTGCCGATGTACTTGCCAATTACCTTTACATACCTGTCGGTTGTGGGCTTGTCGTCGATCCTTATGGCGCCCCTCTTCGCCACGTCTATCCTGTACGACGCTCCTGTTGGTTTGAGCGTTATCATATCGCCGAAACCGACAGGATATCGCCTGTCCTTGACTTGCTTGCCGTTTATTAGAACGTTGCCATTCTTTATGAGTATGCCTGCCTCCCTCGAGTCTGCTGCTACGCCCATCTTTTCCTTGAGCAGCGTGACCAGAGATATGCTGTTCTCTAGCGTATGCCTTCCTGGATTCTGCTTCGTTACATAGGTAGAGACCTTGCGGTCTATGCGCATGTACTTGCTTGCAGCGAACCTATTCATGTGCCTGCTGTTTCCTTTCCTTGCCATTATGCCACCTTTGTAACCTCTTTTACTGCTGCCTTTGCTGGATTGATTGCTGCAGAGTTGCTTCCCTTGAGGCTCTCGATCTTTGCGACCCTTGTCTTGTCGGTAAGGTCTATATCCATAAGATAAACGTTTGATGAATAGATGGGCAGCGGGAGCTCCTTTCCCTTTGCGTCTTTCCGGTTTATGCCTTCTATGAAAATGCGCCCCGTCCTCAAGTTTACCATGCTGACCTTTCCGCTCTTTCCGCGGTGCGAGCCAGACTGAACCTTTACTGTATCGCCTTTCCTGAGACTTATGCTCCTGGATTTTATGCCAAGCTTCTTGGCCAGCTCGTCTGATACGTGGGCGTGCATGAACTTCTGTCTCTCGTGAAGCGGTGCATTGAACCGGAATTTCCTTTCCTTCCTGGGCTGGCTGCTTTTTATCATGTTATACAATCCTCGATGCTACACCTGCAACCTTGACGAATCTCTCAACTACTTCCCTGGCCATGGCGCCCTTGACCTCAGTACCTATGGGCAAATTGTCATCGCTTATCATTATCCCTGCATTGTCCTCGAAACGAAGCCTCATGCCATTGGCACGCCTTATCAGGGCCTTCTGCCTTATTATCACTACGCGGACAGGCTTTTTCAGGTATGTTGCTGTGCCTTTAGTAACACTGGCGGAGATTATGTCTCCGACTCCGGCAGAAGACAGCCTTCCGTGCTCGCCGCCGGTCTTGCCTATTATGTGGATCATCTTGAACTCATAGGCTCCGCTGTTGTCGGCGCATTGTATTATAGACATGGGAACAAATGCTTTCGTAATCTTTGATGAAACCCCTTTCATGGAAACCAACTCATTTGACTATCCCTGTTACAACGAATGACTTGGTCTTGCTAAGTCGCCGTGTCTCGGCTATATTAACAACATTGCCAGCCTTTGCGTTTATGCATTCGGGATTGTGTGCCGGCACACGTGATCTCTTTCTCAGAAATCGCTCGTACTTGTACATGTACCTTGCAAAATCCGTCTCGACGATAACTGTACGCTTGGCCTTATCACTGACAACCCTTCCGGTTATCTGGATCCCTCTAGGCGCAAGGCCGTGGTGTACTGCGCATCTTGGATCTGTGCACTCTGCCAAATTATCACTTCGCTCTCTTTTTGTAGTACTTGATTGCCTTCTCTGTCCTTTCTACAGGACGGAAGGCTATCTCATTGCCGTCGACATCGAAATGCGCGTCTTGGAAATAGAACCTAAACGATGACGACTTCTTGACCACACGTTTGGACCCTTTCATGGTATCCATCACGAGCGTGTTCTTGGTCTCGTCTATCACAATTCCTGATAGACCTCGTTGTTTCTTATCCAGTGACTTTAGCACTCGTGCCTTAAGCCCGATGAGCTCATTAAGCACTATGTTCTTGTTATCATAGCCCATAAGGGTAATATGATTACAGGAGATTTATATCAATGTACCTTTTTAACCCTTTCGCTCGTTACCTTCTACACTATAACCTTGCCGCTTGATGCTTCCATACACATCCCTGATCCTATCTGTTACGAGCGCCCATATGGATGACCCGGTAACCCACATGCCCATGGCTGAAGCAGAGGCAATCTCTGTTATGCCGGTGAGTATGTGACCATCAATGAGACCTGATGCGACCGAACCAGCAGCAACTACCGCAGCGGCAATTGATGCGATGCCAAATGCTTTTTCTCCTCTTATCGCCATGTCTACCCCAGTAGCGCCGATGGATGCGGGAGCCACACCGAATGTTATGCCTGCGGCTATGTCATGCATGTAAGTGTGGGGCTGCGTTATGCCTGTAACGGAGAGCCCTATTCCGGCGATGCCGAGTCCTATGCTGCTTATGTTATATATTGTCGACTGTGGTAGCGATTTCCTGAATCCGTACGTAAATGAGAATTCCAATAGACCTGAAGCAAAGAATGCGACCCTTAGTAAAGGATCTCCGGGCAGATACTCGCTTATTTGAGTAAGCCAGTTGACGTGCTGCGAAGATTCCACCGCGCCAATTGCCGATCCCACTATCAGTGGTGGTGCCACTATGCCTGCTACAAGAGTGGCCTTCTCAGCTATTGTGAGTTCCTTGAAGTGCTTTCCGGATACGGACTTTATCGGATGCCTCACCATGGCTTTTAGGCCCATGTCATGCTCTTGGAACCTGTCTCTGTTTCTTGGCCTCAGCAACCCACTGATATCATCTGCATTGCGCCTTCTCAGCATACTAATAGCCTGCTTTTCGGCATATCATAAATCTTTGCTAGGAAAGCACAATGCTCCCTCTGCAGTGTAACCTTGCGTTATGCTTAGTAAACTACCCACGGCTAAAGAGCGTGGGCTTCCTTGTCGGGGATAGGTGAATATTCGCCAGGGGAGGGATTTGAACCCCCAATCCCCGAAGGGACCGGTTTGCTTGTCGCATCATCTCTAAATCAGCTCTTGATATTCTAATGAATTCAAGACCGGCGCATTACCGGATTGTGCTACCCTGGCATTTAAGCGTAGTATTATTCCAGAGCACCAATAAATACATTTGCAATATGAAGTTTGCCACCCAAGACGTCTTAAACCGTATCGTTTACTAAGGGTTATAAAACATAACTTATCCAATATATTCATATGGCTAGCAGTGCGCTCAGGCTCAAGGATAAGGAGCAGAGGATATTGGTCCTTGCCGCAGACATAGACAATGACCTTTACCAGAAGACCAAGATTAGCGGGCCGTTGCTGGGCAAGGTTCAGAACATTAACGGAGCAACGCAGCTTGCTCTTGCGGATCCTGAGGACACAGACTCAAACACCATGTTTGAAGCCGTAAGGCTGTATGACCAGCTTGTGGAAGACGGGTACATGGTAAATGTGGCCACCATAACCGGGTCTGAGAAGGAAGGTTACAATGCAGATATGGAGATCGCACGGCAGCTTGAGCTTGTGCTTGAGCAATACAAGGCAGACGCATGCGTCTTCGTGAGCGATGGCGCGAGTGACGACCGTGTCATACCCATAATACAGTCGAGAATCAAGATAAGCAGCGTGAAGATGGTCACGATAAAGCAGGCAAAGGGACTGGAGAATACCTATTTTACCATACTTGAGAAGCTTAAGGAGCCGCACTACGCGAGGATAGTCTTCGGACTGCCTGCAGTGCTAATCCTGCTCTTTGCAGGCAGTTACATACTTGGTGGCGGGTGGGAACCGCCTGCTGCGCTTATAGGCTTGTACCTGCTAATCAAGGGATTCGGTCTTGAGGAAGGATTCATCAACTCATTCAGGGGATTTGGATTCAGCATAGACAGGATGAGCTTTGTATTCTATCTGGCTTCTATGATCTTTGTAATTGCAGCTATATTCATAGGGTATGGCAGCTATCTGAGCGCATACCAGTCTTCTGAGAGCCAGATAAGCTCGTATGCATACGGCATAGAAGGATTTCTGATACTTATTCCGGTGATATTGATCTTGTATCTTATAGGCAGAATAATAGACACACGCGGAAGCCGCTATGTATTCAGAAATTTCAAGTATGGCATATACATAGGCTCTTCTATTATCTTCTGGGTGCTCTCGCTCTCTTTCGTTGCGTGGATTGTCGGGCAGATCTACTTCAGCCAATTCATAAACTTCACCATCCTGGCCATAATTATAGGGATTGGCATATCTACAGTGGCAAGCCTGCTGCGCAGGAGGACCTTGCAGCAGAAGAAGCTCAAGGACAAGTTAGTAGTAAACGAGCTTGGGGCACTAATAGGCAAAGTTGCCGGACTTAACACAAAGTCTGGCAGGTTTATAGTGAATACTAGCTTCGGGAACCCAGTATCGTACAGCGTTGACAGGATAATCGACATCTCGGACAAGGTAGTCATAAAGTAGTATGCTATCCAGTATATTTCAGCGCATACTTACTGTCTGCTTGGATTCCTTGTGTGCAGCTATTTAGGGTTTGCGGAACTCTGACGCAGAACATATTATCCGTGATTGTATTATTGGCATCATCTTACATATTGATCTAGAGTGCAATAGTAATGTCACAATCTTTGAAAGAAGTAGGAGTGTCCTCGAAAATTTTATGAGTCGATATAGAAGAACGCGATGATTTAGGTGCTATCCAAATAACTCCCTTTCTACCATTATGGAGATTAGGTGACATGCAGTAAGATGGCCCTCCTGCATTATCGATGTCTTATCCGTGTTTATAATTATTGCTGTATCTGAGATGTCCTTGAGTTGGCCTTTGGGGCCGGTGAGTCCTATAACGTATATGCCTAGGTCCTTTGCCTTTTTAACTGCGGCAATAACATTTTTTGAGTTTCCTGAAGTGGATATTGCAAGGGCTACGTCGCCTTTTGTTCCTATGCCTTCGAGTTGCCGTGCAAATATCTCTTCGTACCCATAATCGTTTGCTATAGCAGTTATGTTTGAGGTGTTTGAAGTCAAGGCTATTGCAGCTATAGGTTTCCGCGGGTGTCTGGTATCCTCGTTTTCTCTAGTATTTACGTGTATACCTATGAATTCTCCCACTATGTGTTGTGCATCTGCGGCTGAACCGCCATTGCCAAAAGCTATAAGCTTATTCCCATTCCTTAAAGCCTTGCATATGATATTGACCGCATCAATGAGTGTTTTCTGGTCTATTGCCTTACGTACATCGGCTCCTTCAGTAATATAGTCGTTTATTAGTTTTGTGTGGTCCATTAATCTCTATACTTTTATACAATTCCTTTGTTTATAAATGTTTGTTGTATTTACTTAATTGGTATCTTGATGTCTAATAAAGAAGTGCCTGAGATAGCCATAATAATTGCAGGAGGAGAAGGCACGCGGCTTCGGCCGCTCACTTATGATACGCCAAAACCGTTGGTTCCAATATGCGGTAAACCGCTGGTTGAGTACACAATAGATGAGATTTATCGAAGTGGAATGCGAGAGGCAATCTTGGCAATAGGGTACAAGGCAGAGAAAATAGAAGAGTACTTTGAGAAGAATAAGAGGTCTATTCGTGTAAAACTAACTTACAGTGTAGAAAAGGGGAAGCTTGGCACCGGTGGGGCAATAAAACTCGCAATGAAGATAGTCGACGGGCATAAAGACCTAGCAGTAATAAACGGCGACAACCTCTTCAGGCTTGACTTTGCAGCCATGTATAAGAGGCACCTTGCCAACAAGGCATTAGTGACAATTGCCATAATAAGAGTCGATAACGTCAAGGGCTCCGGAGTAGTCGTCCTTGACGGCGAACGGATAACGCAGTTTGTTGAGAAGCCCGATCCGGATAAGGCTCCCAGCCATTTCATAAGCTGTGGCATTTACATAGTTAACAGTCAGATAGCTAAGGCCTTCCCAGACACAGATGCCTTCTCGTTTGAGAAGGATGTGCTGGAGAAACTTGCCGCAAAGGGGCAGATCTATGCTTATCCTGCAGAGGTTTTCTATACTGTCAACGACCACGAGCAATACAGGAAGGCGGAGGAAGCGTTAAAACAGCATAAGGTATAATGGTATCGATAGGATGAGTGTGAAGGTGGCGCTTCTCGGAACTTCAGAAAACTTCAGCAGGAGCATCGGATCGGGCATACCATCGTATATGTACGAACTTGCCAGGCACTTTAAGGAACTCTCAAAAGGATCAGAATTTGATATCTCCATAGTTCCATGCAGGCGAACTTCTTCAGAGCTTGCCGATTTCATAGGCATGGCTGCAGGTAGCCTGGTAAAGGATTACCGCAGATTCGACATAGTGCACAATCTTGACGTAAAGCCGCTGCTTCCGCTAAACAGGGGCAAGGCACTCTTTGTAGCTACTGCGCACGATTACCAGCCATTGCTTGCACCAGAGCTTGATGCGGATATGCTTAACGGCATTAAGGGAAGGCTAAGACTTGCACTTGAGATACGGTACAGCCTAAGGCTTACGCTTGCTGCAGACTACATAATTGCAAGGTCCACGCTGACCAGGGATGACGCAATCAGGCTCGGGTTTAGAAGGAAGAAGATCTTTGTTGTAGGAGGTGCTGTAGATGAGAGATATCGCAAGAAGTTGCCCAGCAAGGAAGGCAGGAACACATATACTGTTGGCTATATAGGCGCGTTTAGGACAAGGAAGAATGTTGCTTTCGCGGTGAGATCATTCAACAAAGTAAATGACAACGGGATAAGATTTGAGTTGTGGGGAAGACCCGCATATGAATATGAGATGCTCAGGAAGGAAGCCGTCAATCCGAACATATTATTCAGGGGATTCGCTCCGGAAAAGAGGCTCGTGCAGATATATGATTCGTTCGATGCTTTTGTTTTCCCTAGCCTTTATGAAGGCCTTTGCCTGCCGATACTTGAGGCTCAGGCAAGAGGATTGCCGGTAGTAATATGCAGCGCGGGCAGGATACCCGAAGAGACTAGCAAGTACTGCTTTAAGGTAAGGAGTGAGGACGAAATGGCAAGGACCATAGAGCATCTGAAGAGCAATGGGTACAATGAAAAACAGAGGAAAAGGGCTATGTCATACGCAAGAAGCTTCACGTGGGAGAAGACTGCTAAGGATACGCTTGATGTGTACAAGAAGATACTAGCGTGAGAGAAGGCTCCTGCCCTTGGTGCTGCACTTTATTCCGAAATAGGCCAGCATAGTCGGGGCTATGTCAAGCACGGATGCGTGGCTGATGTCTAGCCTTACCGGACCAGAGTATCCTATTATCCCGTTCCTTATGTGGTCTCCGCTCTTTGCATGCTCAGGCTTCATGAACAGCGTCTTTGGGGAATAGTTGAATATGTCCATGGTATATCCTTTCCTTATCTCTATGAACAGGTCAGGGGGTATGAATGTCTTTGCACCATTGTAGTAATCTGCAGCGTCCTCAAACCCAGCAATCAGCTTCTCGCCGTCCTTGTTCCTGGCTTCACTGAGCTTCCTTTTTATGTCTGAGATGACTTTTCCCTTCTCCGAGTCCTTTACTATGCCAGATGAGAAGCGCTTATCGTTTATCCACAGAGTGGCGAATGGTCCATTCGATACCTCGGCGAATGCAACTGATTTCTTCATGTCAAAGTCAAAGATATGCAGCCTTGTGTACTCCCCCGAAGATGCATTGGCGAGAAACTTGCCAACAAGGCCAGTTGTGACCTTCTTGACCTGATATGGCATCTTGTCATAAGTCTTCCTGAGGCCACTTCTCATAAGCTTCTCACGTAATTCATAGCTTGTAGGAGTACCTGGTTTCGGCGCTGCGCTTATGCTTTTCGCTACTGATTCCTTCAAGGCAAGGAAGCCATTCTCTATAAGCCACCCATTCAATAGGAACTTCTCCCTCATGGGCTGCGCACCGTGGTCCGAGACGATAACCATAAGTGCGTTCTCTTTCTTTGCCCTTTCTTCTATGTATGCGATGAACTTCGCTATCTCTGCATAGACAGGCAGTATGTAGTCCCATTTCTCCCTTGTGCCGAGCGTAAAATGCTGTATCCTGTCTGTCTCTGTGAAGCACACATAGACAAAGTCGTAATCATTCTCCTCAATCATCTCCTTTGCTATCCCGCTCCTATTTGCGACGCTTTTAACATAAACTTGAGATGCCGCGGAATTGCTTATCTTCCCCTCTGTCATTCCCTTCTCTATTTCAGGTTCGCCGTCAAAACCATGTTTTGACATAAGCTTCCTCAGCCTCTCGCTATTTGCGCGAGACCTGAGCGGAAAGCCGCTTATAAAGTCGATGTTTCCGAATTCAGGCAAGGTGATGTTAGTAGCTGGGGTTATAACCAGGGATTTCAAGCCCTTGTCGGCAAAGGCCTTCCAGAAAGGAGGGTGGGCGTTAGAATCATAGTATACGACATCCTTGACATAATCCCTCTTTATGACGAAAAAGTCAGGGGTTCCGTGTTCAGCGGGACTCAGTCCTGTGTATATGGTGGGCCAGGCAGATCCGGTCATGGGAGGCAGGGTTGACTCCAGGTTTCCTATCTGGCCCTGCAGGAGCAGCTTGTTGAAAGGCCCCATGCCTTTCTTGTCCTTTAGTTCTTCAAGCAGCCAGAGCGGCGCTGCGTCTATCCCTATAAGGTAAAGTTTCTTTCTTGTTGACTTTGCCATGCTATTCCTTTATAATGCCTATTCCTGCAAACTCCCTGTTGCTGTAGAGCACGAATCTCCCAAGCTCCATTGTCTTTGAGAATGGCTCTGCAGCAATGCTCTCTCCTAGGGAGAGCCGGATATTAGCTGCGTTCAGTGGTTTTATCTTCTTGCTCTTTTCGGTGTTTCCTGTAACCACATTGACAGTAGCACGTATGTCTACCTTTGCAGGGATTTCTATGCCATTGAACCTTATTGTGGTATTCCCGCCTATCGCAGATGTAAAGAAGACAAGCGCATCAATATCATCTGTTGCAGAGAGGTTGTCATTCTCGCTACAAAGAATGCGGCCTCTCGCGTCTTCGGCCATCTTTTTGTCAAGTGTAATTGCAATATTTTCACTTGTCTTGGCAGACTTTGCTTTGGCCCCTTTTACAAACAATGCCTTTACCCTATAGTGCGAGCTCCCCGGCACAAGCTTTACTCTTTCGCCAGTCCTCACTGTACCACTGATTACCTTTCCAATAAGCGTTTTCTCCTTTTTATCGGGCAATTCTCCCTGCAAGACTATCCTCATCTTGTTGCTTTCTCCTTCAGTTGGAGATCCCCTTGCAAACTTGTACAGGGTATCGAGAAGGCTACCTCCCGCATACCACTTTATGGTGTTAGCCTTTTTCACAAGATTCTCTGTATTGTATGCAGAGATGGGGATAAAATCGAGATCATTATTGCCAAAGCCTATTTTCTCAAGGAATTCTGAGAGTTCAGTTTTTATCTCCTTGAACCTCTTCTCGTTATATTTGACGGTGTCCATCTTGTTTACAGCAACGACTATCTTCTTTATCCCCATCATCTTCGCAAGGAAGAGATGTCTTTTTGTCTGGTCCTTTATACCCTCCTCGGGCTTGGCTGAGACGAGGAGCAGGGCAAAATCTGCATATGATGCCCCGCTCATCATGTTCTTTATCAGCTCTTCATGACCTGGAACGTCTATGAACTCAAAAGCAGCATCCTTGTACTTTATCTGCGCCCTTGTAGTATCTATGGTCATCTCATTTTCCCGTTCCTCCTGGAAGCTGTCGAGTATGTAACCCGGCTCGAATTGCCTGCCGAGCTGCCTGCTTGTCTTGCGTGCCTCATTTATCCTCTGCTCGGTGACAGATCCAGTCGCTATGAGAAGGCTTCCCAGCAGTGTTGACTTGCCATGATCCTTGTGGCCCAATAGGGTTACCTTGTTTATCATCATGGGATCCGCTCACATGTAGCCCAGCGACCTTAAACGCTCCATTACATAGGCCTTTTCTTTGTCCTGGTCGCGTCCGGCTCTCTCTTCAGTCTCTGTTGTCTCCAACTCTTTTATTATGTCGTCGATAGACTTTGCGCTTGATTTTACTTTTGACGTGCAGTGGGTGCATCCAAGGCTTCTGTACCTGTACCCGTTTCTTGAGAAGTATAGTGGGTTTATTGGCACTTTCTCTTTCTTTATATAAGACCATATATCTATCTCATTGAAGTCGAGCAGCGGGTGAACCCTTACGTGACCTTTCGTATCGTTCTTTGAAGCATAGTCGTCCCACATCTCCGCGCGCTGGTTCTTGTAGTCCCACTTGAAGTCAGTATCCCGTGGGGAAACATATCTCTCCTTTGCTCTTATCCCGTGCTCGTCTCTCCTTATCGAGACTATTAAGGCATCGAAGCCGCGCTCTACCATAAGTTTCTTCAGCGCAACAGTCTTGTTTTCTCCGCAGCAGGCGAATCCTGACATTTCCGGCTTTATCTGGCTCTTCGCGATAATAAGATCAAGATTCCATTTCCTGGCAAGGTATTCCCTGAATGCGTATGTCTCAGGAAAGTCAATTCCGTTGTCGATGTGGATTACGGGGAATGGAACTTTTCCAAGGAACGCCTTTCTTGCAAGTGCAAGCATTGTAGTGCTGTCCTTTCCCATGCTCCACAGTGCCGCAACGTTCTTGAACTTAGACTTAGCCTCGCGCATTATGAATATGCTCCTCTCTTCCAACTCATTTAAGTCTTGCTTTATCATGCTCTCACTTGTTTATGTTCAGCAGACCCTTGAGGAATATTGTAGTTCCTTCAACATTCCTGCCCTTCTCCATAAATACAGGCACCCTTGCCAGTTCGTTCCCTTTTGCGTCGTACAACTCGGCATATGCCTTTCTCAAGTCATCCTTGTTAGCCAGCTTTCCTTTTGCAAATACAACATGATAATATTTTGCCTTGCTTCTCTTCAGCATCAGACCGAAGCTCTTCCAGTTCTTCTCTGTTGGTTCTTTCCATAGCTTCCCTGATATCTCTTCAAGTTTATCTTTCGCCATCAGATCACTTCAAGCATAACCCAGTGCCTTGAGCTTATCTATGACACTGCCCTTCTCTCCAGTCTTGTCGCTATCCAATTCTGCCATTGTCTCCCTGAGCACATATGTGACATAGTCCGATACAGACGAGAAGCCAGTAGGCTCAATCTTCTTTTTTATCTTGTCGAATAGAGGCTGAGGTATGGTTATCGTTGTGTATTTTCTCTGTGAGACTTTTCTAGCCATTTCATCACATGTATTGCAATGTACCAACATTAATATACATGATAAGCTATATATACCTTGTGGTGTGGGCTTTGTAGTTTATATGCAGATAGGACCACAAGACCGGTGTGTTGAGTAAGCGCATATAAGACGCACAGAGGAAGTGGCACGGCTGTAAGGCTGCGGTTTACTATTCCTACTGCCCAATGTAGTTTCTGCAACAGCATTGTACAATACAGCATTGCGCCTAGAGCACGCCCTGCTCCTTGGTGTAAAGGATTATGTCCTTCTCCTTCTTCTGGAATGGGTTTGCCCTGTTGCCGTAGATTGCCTTTATGCCCTTCTGGAGCGCCAGTTCGACTAGCCTCTGCGTTATCACTCCGTCGAGCACTATGGCGTATGCTCCCTCCGAGTCCTGCACTTCTACCAGCAGTTCCCTGATAGGCACTTCCTTTACGACATTGCCTGCAGGATCGTAGATCCTGCTCCTCAGCGTTCCGGAAAGCTCATCAAGCCCGCTCGAGAGCTGCGTGAGTATTACGGACTGCAGGGCAGGCTGTGCCGCAGTAGAGGCAGATCCTTCCTTCAGGCTCTGGGACTCGATTGCAGGTATGGCCCTGTCGTCTTCGGAAGATATGGGCTTTATTATTGACGGTGCTGGCTTGAGGGTACTTTCGCGGGAAGGCTCCCTGAGTTGCGATGGCGGTTTTATGCCGCTGCTGTTTGACGGCACGGGCCTTGCCTGCGCAGGCTGCTGGGTTCGCTGATATGACTGTCCCTGGCGCTGCCGCCTCAGCTCGTCCGAGGCAGCTTGATCCACAGGTGTCTTCGCCCTTAGCGACTTTATTATCTCCTTCCTGGTTAGGTCTTCCACCTCCTTGCCGTCTGGTGCCTTAGTCACGTAGTCTATCTCTGCAGCGTTCATTAGCGACCTTATGATGAGGTCGCCGCCCCTGTCACCGTCAGCGAAGATTGTGGCTTCCTTCTGGTTGCACAGGTCTATTATGCTCTTTGGTATGTTGTTCGTGGCTCCTCCAACCGCTACAGCGTTGGTTATGTCGTTCCTGAGCAGGTTGAGCACATCGGCCCTGCCCTCTACTATTATGACTTCCTCGCTCTTTCCAACGTCGGGACCTGCAGGCAGGTTTTCCGGCCCGTATGACGCGATCTCGCTCGCCCTTACATCAGATTGCACAAGTTCTGCAATCTCCCTGCTGTCCGGTATCTCCGTGTTCAGTAGTATCTTTACAAGGTCCTTCGCCCTTGCAAGTATCTTCCTCCGCTTCTCCGACCTTGTGTCCTCTACCTTCTTTATGGTGAATTGGGCTTCGTAAGGGCCAACCCTGTCTACAGCCTCTACTGCGGCTGCGAGTATGCAGGTCTCTATCCTGTCGAGCGATGCAGGAAGGTAGAGCTTGCCATGGGTCCTGTTGCCCTGAGGCTGAAGCTCTATCTCTATCCTGCCTATCTTCCCGTTTTTCTGCAATTCCCTGAGGTCTAGCTCGTTCCCGAGAAGCCCTTCTGTCTGGCCGAAGACAGCGCCTATTATGTCAGGCTTGTCCACCATGCCGTCTATGGTGAATTCAGATTCCACCATGTATTTTACGATTTCCAGATAAGTTTTTGCCATTTATACCACTTCTATAATTTCTTTTGCTGGGCCGCAGATCTGCTCCACGGACTTCGCATTTAGCATTCTCAGTATTGACCTAGGAAGCTCCGTATTTATCGCATAGCCTTTGTACTCGGACAGGAGCCTTGAGATGAGCTTGGTTGCTTTCTCCTCGCCGCCTTTGTCCATGTCCATCGCTATGTAAACGGTTTTCCCGTGATCCGGGATCACGTTGCCCTTCTCTACAGACGTATAGGTTATAGAATCGACGCCGAGCTCGCCTAGTGCCGTCTTGTCATGCTTGCCTTCCACTATGACTGTCCCGTCAGCCAGGAAACCCAGCATCTTGAGCAGCCTTGCGCGAGCGCTCTCTTCTTTAACCTGCTTCCGCACAGTATCAACTTAGGATAAGCTGCATCTAGACTAATATTTCCTTAGACCTTTCTTCTATGCCGAGCTTTGATACACAAATGAGCATAATCCTACCTCTTATACTAGCTGAAATGCGACTTTATCCTAATGCTTTTAGGCATGCAAAGGTTAATAAATATTATATCATACCCGACGACAAGCGATTTTATGGGCGGGATTTGATTTATATTACTGCTGTGCCTATGCATATCTGGCGGCTTTATGCACAGGTATGTCAAGGGTGCCAGAAGCGAGAGGGAGCTCCTGAACACGTTTTATGAACTAGGCTATTCGGTTATACGCTCTGCGGGCAGCGGAGTCAACGCCCTTGGGCCGGACATAATAGCGCTAAGGAACAGAGAGGCAATATGCATCGAGTGCAAGGCCTGGGACCGCGGGAGCCTGAGCCTTGACCCGGACCAGTTCCTGAAGCTTCTTGAATGGGAGAGGAATACCTCTTTTCCAACGTTTGTTGCATGGCGCATGAATGGAAAGGGCTGGTATTTCGTCAAGCTTGGCGAGTTTAAGAAGAATGAGAAGAATTACACTGTGACCATGAGGAAGACACTCGAGATAAACAGGCGGATAGAGGCAGTGCTTGGTACAGCTGCAGGAGGGGCAGCAATTGCGCAAAGCCAGCCAATTGTTCCTGTAGGCGCACTGGACCATGCATAAGTGGCTGCTTTCCCATTTAGATAGCTTTTTATGCATCATTGGGCATTTCTTTATGTGGTCTTATGTCATTCGGACTGGGTTCGGGAATAGTTTCTGCACTATTGCTCCTGATAGGCATAGTGCTAGTCGTATTTATTGTATTCAAGCTCGGCAAGTTTATCCTTGGCCTTATAGTCAATATAATACTCGGGTTCATAGCAATACTGCTTCTTAATTCCATCTTTGGCCTGGGCATACAGTGGAACTGGCTGGTCATAGTAATAACGGCAATATTGGGCCTTCCTGGAGTGCTAATTATAGTGATACTTAAGTTCCTGGGAGTGGTGTTGTTCGGCATGCCTGTCTGATCATCCGAACTCTGCTGCGATAGGGCAGCTTGCGAAGTAATTGCCATTAGCGCTAAGGTACAGGTGGCTCTGCGTTATCTTGGTAGAGTTATAGGCGCTGTAGTTTATGAAGATCGCAGGTTCGCTGTTGGCTATTTCTATGCATGAACTCGCATTTACAGTCTTGAAGCTTGCAGAGGCTCCAAGGCCTGTCGGAGAGTATTGGCATTTGGTCTGGTTGATCAGCAGGAAGTCTATGGTACTCGCCTGCCTAGTCCTTCCGAGGATCTCGAGAAGCGTGGTGTAGCACGGAACCTCTGCAGAGAACTGCGTCTCGTTGAGGTATGTGACAGCAAGCGCCACGCGCGGAGACGACTGGAATCCGGTCTTGAATGTTGAGAACGAGACTCCGGTAACTGCAGGCACAGCGTAATAGAACAGTGTTGCGGCTACAGCTATAACAATTATTACTGCAAGTGCAAGCAAGTATGTGGAAAGCGGCTGTTTCTCTTGTACACCATCGTTGTGCTCCTTGCCTGCCTTTGTGGCCTGCGCATGCTGGGCCTGCCTTGGCGCCTTCGCCTCTGTTTTCTGCTTCTTAGTGTCTTTCTGTTCTGCCATGATTACCAGTTATATTTTGGCACGAGTGCTTATATTACTTGGGCTATCGTACATCTGGCAAGGTCTGCTGAGTTGCCGCTTTCCGTGAGCATGGACCCATAGAAAGAGTACGCGCTGATACCGCTAGCCGAAGAGTTCGTAAGTGTTATTATCGGAACACCCTTAGATGCATATGCATTGAGGCATGATCCAGACGTCAGGGTTGTGTTGGAGACTGTGCAAATTGCGCCGTTGATATTTGCATTGATTATGCTCTTTCCGAGAAGCTTGAGCCTTGCCTGTACCTCTGAATAGCATGCTAGCATGCCGCTCGTGTGGGTGCCGTTCAGCACGAGCACGACATCGCTTGATGAGGCCAGTGCCTTGTTGAATGAGCTTATAGGTGCGCTGGCATTGTTCAGGAAGGAAAGCCCAACGGATATAACCATGTAGAGCACAAGCAGCACTGCTATGGCTATCAGGAGCTTGCCGTTCATTATGTGCTTCCGGATATGCTTCTGCACAGGATGCATGTTGTGCTGGACAGGAAGCACATTCTGCTTCTTAGGCTTGATCACCGCCCATGCAACTCCTACTAGCGCTAGCCCAACTATGCCTATTATCAGGGCAGGTATAGATGCCGTTACAGGGGCAAGGGAGACTGCCGCATTGTAAGAGAGCCCAAGCATGGGGCCCAACGCCATTGCAGACGAGCTTCCTAGAGACCTGGAGAATGAGATGAGAGGGTTCTCGCCGCTGCCCACGCTTCCTAGGCCAGACTTGACAGAACCGAGCTGGGTCTTTATTGCTATTGTGTTGGAGACCTTGCCTGAGAGCTGGGAATTAAGCCTGAGCTGCGTGAATGCGAGTGAGCTGAGATATGGATTGTTTGCATTGCCATCTAGTTCCAGAGTTATGATCCTTCCGGTGTTATTGTCCGATTCGGATACCAGCGAGGAATACGATGCATTTGCGCCCTTGTATACAGAAGTTACAACGGCAAGCTGGTTGGCAACCGTAGCGCCCTGCTTGGTTATGTTCAGATTAAGATATTGCGATGTGAGTATTGAGTAGTTTGCCTGGAGGGCAGCCAGCGAGGCTTCGAGGGAGGCATTGTTTATATGTGTTAGCAGCATTGCAGATGCGTTTGCTGTGGCACCGTAGCCCTTTAGCGACGTATTAAGCAGGGAGTCGAGTTCGCTGGTCTTCTGCTTGACCAGAACAGGCTCTATGTACTGTGCTGTCACGCTGTTTGCGCTTGCTGCAATCGCCTCCACCTGCGAGTTGGAGACAGGCAGCGATTCTATGTTTCTGAGCTCGTATTGCATTTCGTTGAGCACGGAGAAATTGAATCCCTGGTTCCTGTA
The DNA here is from genome assembly GCA_021804105.1 of Microcaldota archaeon. Classification (GTDB taxonomy): domain Archaea; phylum Micrarchaeota; class Micrarchaeia; order Micrarchaeales; family CABMGC01; genus JAKAVK01. The sequence continues at coordinate 27,567 of JAJZKP010000010.1, forward strand.
TATGGGCTCGTTCAGGCTGTCCTTGACCGTCAGGTAAGGGCAGAAGCCCACAGAGTTGCAGTACCAAGGTGCGTTGGGCAGGGAGCTGTTAAGCGTCGTGCCTCCCGGACCGGTAAAGCACTGGGATACTTGTGATTGCGTTATGTTGGCAATTGGTGGGAAGATTGGGTTCTTCCAGATTGTTGTAGTTATTGAATAGATGCTGTTGAATGACGAGCTTATTTCAGGCAGGGATGCAGCGAAGTTGGATGGTGTTGTCGCGTTTACGGTATCGAAGAATGTGAGCAGGCTGGCCTCAAGGTCCGTGTAATTGACATCGAAATTGATGAATCCTTCCCCTACAGGTGTATCAGGCCCTCCGACGGAGAGAAGGACCTTGCTGCAATACGAGACCGTATGGCATGACTGGCAATTGTTCTGCAAGGTGCAACTTGCCCCGGGGTTGGAGAGACCGGTCTCTGCAACGCAGTCAGTCAGCGGGGCAGATGCAGTCTGCATGTATTTGTGCATTGTGCCGGAGAGCCCGGACATGTTTGCGTCGGAGAAGCTGCTGCTGACAGTGTAATTCCTTATTATGGAGAATATCTGCTGCTGGCTTACGACGAATGAGTTGGTGGCTGTATCAACAACGAAGTTGAGCTGGCCGGAGTCATAAAGTGCGGCGTAGCCCGTTCCGTTATAGGTTATGTTGACTTGAACAAGGTTGCTTATTAGCGAGTTGGGTACAGAGTAGGACCTGAGCAACGCTGTCACTCCTGCAGATGTAGCACCAGCAGGCAGAGACATGGCGATTAGTATCAGCAATGGCGCAAGCAGTATGATCAGAGGTCGCATCCAATCACTCTCTATTCGTCAGGAATATATAAAAAGGTATCTGGACATTCTATGACATTTTTGGGTGAAATACCGACGTATAAGGCCATGTTGGGGAGAAAAGGCTCACGCTGGATGGTTGTTAAATATAAAAGAAAAAAGAGGGGCCCCGAAGGGCCCCAGTTTGCTTAATCGCTGTTTGTGGCTACTGTTTAGGCTTTTCCTGCAGCTGCAAGGAGCTGGGTTATGAACTGGTTTCCTGCAGTTACGGTCTGGTTGGCCGTGTATCCTGCTACCAGTATCTTGTTCCCAAATGCCTGCACTGTTACTGCGTTAGGCCCGCTTGCTCCGCCATTGTCGAAGCTTGATGCGAATTGTGGGTTGGCTGCGAAGATCTGTCCTGCGACAGAGTTCACGTATGCGCTTCCCACTACGACCAACGATGAAGCGTTGTTCGCGTTCGTGTCAAGTACTGCGATTGGCGTGTTCACGGTGTTCAGGTGGCTTGAGACAACTGCCTGCGTGACTGAAGGTGTTGCTACAAGTGCGTTCGTTCCTACCACTGTGCAAGTGG
>JAJZKP010000025.1 GCA_021804105.1 Microcaldota archaeon
TCGCCGAGTTTTCTTGCGCGCGATATGTTGGTTGGACGTTCAATTCTGTTGACGGACGGCTCGTCCCTCCATTGCGTTATCCTCCTCTTCAGGAGCTCGCCCCTCTGCTTGTACTCATCCTGGAAAGTTCTGTCTATGTGTTGATACATTCCCATTTTCTTCACGTTGCCGTCATCTTCTATTAATCAGAAGAAGAATTATTCCACCATTATATTGTTGCAATACCTTTAAAATGATTTCTAAGGTATTGGCATTTCTAGGAGTTTGGCATATCCCTTGAGATACAGGTAAATGCCCACGTATTCCGGAACGTTTATCCTTCCGCCATAAGGGCCAAACCTCAGTCCGTTCATGTATATCTCGAAATTCGTATTTGCAGATATCTTCATCTCGCCTCTCCTGAAGGCTATCGCATCCTTCATCGGGTCGAACCTCTCCAGGTCAGACACACGGCCAACAACCTTTGCGACAAGCCCTGTCTCTCCGTGTATCGTGTTTGGTAGCCTTATCAGGTGTGATGTGTCATTGGTAACGTTCCTGTCTATCCTGTCGCTCTGCTTTATAGTGAGATTCTCGAGTATCCTTTTCCAGAAGTCTGCCTTGTTCTTTATGTATGCCATGTCCCAGTTTCCGCTGTTTATGCCAAGCTGTATCAGCGCTCGCTTCTTATATATCATGTTTGCCGTCTGCCTGTCTATCCCAAGCTCCATCATGGCGTCTGTTCCTTTATCCATTATTGCCAGGAAATGCCTTGCCATCTTGCCCGCCCAGCCTTTGTCGGAGGGCTTGGGACCGGTAAGCGATTTGCCTCTCATGCCTAGCGTGGGGAAGAATTCCTGCATCTCCACTCCTATGCCTGCTATATAATCTGTAATCTCCTTCCTTTCCGCGGAATTGAGCGAGTATGTAGCCTTGTCGCTGACATGCACGTGGTATCCCCTGTTTCCACTGAAGTTTATGCTAATCTCCCCGGAAGAGAAGCCAAAATCCGGAATTAGGAACTCGTCCACCAGCTTTATCGTCTCTGCCTTTACGGAGTCCAGGCAGTTCCTGCAGACCCATCCCCTCCCGTGCGTTTTCTGGCATGGTAAATTTATGTCAGTAGCATCAAGATCGAAGACGAGTTCCGCGCCCAACCACCCCTTTGCCTCCATCGGCCTGCCTGCCGGGAATCTGTAATACGACGAAGAATATGATACGTAGGGCGGCGACTCCCTGACGAGGTACCTCCTTAATTCTTCAGAATTTGGAAATGAGAGGTGCCTGAACGCAATCTTCCTCTCGAAGTTTCCCGCTCCGAACTCGCGCTGCTCCATCCTGTCCGGCCCGATCCTGTAGCTGCTCCTATAGTAGTCGGAGATGAGCTTCTTTACAAACGAGATGCCCTGTTCGTCGAGCATAAGACCAATAATGATAAGATGAAAAGAGATAATAACATGAATGTGGCTAAATTGAATTGCATTGTTCTTCATTTCACTGCGCCTCTCCGCGGCGTATAAACACGAGGACAACAGCAGGGATGGTATCATGATAAACGAGAACATATTCAGGTCATACGATGTACGCGGCATATACCCTACGGACATAGACGAGGCGCTTGCAGAGAACATGGGAAAGGCATACGGGACCTTCATCGGCAGGGGCAAGAAGATCCTCGTGGGCAGGGATATACGGACAAGCAGCCCAAGCCTTTCCGAGAGCCTGATAAAGGGGCTGTTGAGTACTGGAATCGAGGTGGTAGATGCAGGGGTGATACCTACCCCGCTTCTTTATTTCGCAATCTCCAGGTACAAGCTCGACGGCGGAATAACTGTGAGTGCAAGCCATAATCCCCCGGAATGGAACGGGTTCAAGATATGCAGGGAGGATGCCCACGTAATAGGTATGGGTTCTGGTCTCGAGACAATCAGGGATATTATTAAGGCAGGTAGATTTGAGAGCCTGCCTGGGGGCAAGATAGAGGACAGGAGCAAGGAAATAATGGCAGACTATACCGATTTCCTCTCTAAAAACATAAGCGACCTGAATGGGCTGACGATAGGCCTGGATCCAGGGAACGGGGCGTATTCCGGAATAGCTACTGGATTATTCCGTTCAAAAGGCGCAAATGTGCATCCAATAAATGATATCCCTGACGGAAGGTTTCCATCAAGATCCCCTGAGCCTACCGAGGCGAGCATAAAGGAACTTACCGGATTGGTCCTATCAAGAGTAATGAACTTCGGAGTTGCATTCGACGGAGACGGTGATCGGGTGCTCTTTGTGACTGACAAGGGCAAAGTTGTAGGGGGCGATATCGTATTGGGGCTCCTGATAAAGGAATTCCTGAGGCCAGGCGAAAAGGTTGCATACGAAGTGTCATGCTCCTCTGTTGTCGAGGATATGATACACGAGAAAGGCGGTGTGCCGGTGCTCACGCTTGTCGGGCATTCGCACATGAAGGAAAGCATGAAGGGCCAGGGCTGCAGATTCGGCGGAGAGATATCCGGGCACATGTACTTCAAGGAAACATACGGTGCCGATGATGCATTATTTGCCGCGCTTAAGGTTTCAGAACTTGTAGTAAAGAGCGGGAAAAAGCTCTCGGAGCTCGTTGCCACGCTGCCGCAATACATCAATATCTTCGAGGAATTCAAATGCGATGATTCCGTAAAACACAGGGTCATAGAACAAATAACTACTTCGCTGAAGCAAAAGGGATGCAGTGTCGATACTTTCGAAGGTACCAAGGTCCATACTGGTGAGGGCTGGTATCTGCTGCGCGTTTCCAATACGACCCCACTTATAAAATGCAGAGTCGAGGCCAAGACCAGGGAAGCAGCCGAGGGGCTTATGGCCATAGCCAGGCAGGAATTCGAGTCTGCCCTAGAAAAGACAAAAAAACAGTCCTAATCTATCTTTATGCTTCTCCTGCCGCCGTTCTTCTTCGTGAGCGTTATCTCAAGAGTTCCATTCTCGAATCTAGCCCTCGGATTGCCAGGGTCTACTTCTTCAGGCAGCGGTATGCTCCTGTAATATCCCGCCGATGAGCGCTCGCTGTAATAATAATTCTTTCCAGAGCGTTCCGATCCTGTCTTTTCCGCAACTCTTATAGTAACTGAGTCTTTTCCTACATCCAACTTTATGTTTTTCCTATCCACTCCGGGAAGGTCTGCTCTTATGCGTATTATTTTCCCTTCATCTATCATGTCAATGCTGGGTAGCTGGTTAAATGCACTCCAGTCCCACCTTGTCAATGGCCAGTGGAAGAGCCTTCTCTGTGCATCAATGTCCTGTTCGCCGCTAGGAACCAACCCTGCCACGCCTTTTCTTCTTGTCACCCAATCACCGTCTATAAACTGCGCAACAATCCTTTAAAAAACTTGCCATAACCCATGTCACAAGTCTATATGTAACTTGCTATTTCATACAAAAAATTAATTAACGGGCCAGTGCCCATTCAAAATGTTGAAGATGGCAAGACTTAATATACGGAGAGCACAGGCTGAGCACAAGAATGCCGATAAGAATGCCTCTACATACAGGAAAAGAGCCCTAAAGTCGGTATTAAGGGGCGCAGCTGCAGTGCTGGTTACCGGAGTGCTCGCAGTTTCCCCAAGGCCCGCGCAACTGCAGTATAACCCTGTCATACCCCTAAGTGATATAATACCTACGCAGACCATGTCCCAAATACAAGGACTAGCGTCAGATATATCTGAGAAAGGCAATCCAGCAACAACCCTCCAGAAGATACTAAAACCACAGCAGCTTTTCATACCCGGCGTCAAGGGAACCGGGAAGGCACTAAAAGTGCTCTTGGGCGAGTATAACTGGTCTACAGACCTATGGAATGGCGCATCCTGGTGGCAGGATCCAAACATACTGATTACTGTGATGGAATATTCAGCCGTGACGCATACCAAAACATATCTGCGGTATGCGAATGCAACATTCAATAAATACAAGAGCGGCCACTTCCTTGACGAATATTACGATGATGAAGGATGGTGGGCTAATGCCTGGCTGATGGCCTATAAAATGACCAGAAACCCAAAGTTCCTGCATATGGCGCAGTATATAGCACACGATATGGAAGAGGGTTATGGCACAGGCGGATGCGGAGGGGGGATTCCGTGGGATAAATCCCATACGTATGACAACGCAATACCAAACCTTCTATTCATGAACATAACGCTTGGGCTTTATGAGATCCTGCCACACGACAAAGGATACTTTAACTGGGCCACAAGGGACTACAAATGGTTTATCGACAGCGGCATGCTGAACCATTCCTATCTTGTGAATGATGGCCTGACATCTAGCTGCACCAACAACGGAGGCAGCGTATGGACATACAATCAAGGCGAATTCATAGGTGCACTGGTTAAGTTCGCCAAGGTTACTGGAAAGGCTAAATACCTGTACCTCGCTGAGCTCGTAGCAAATGCAACTGACATCGCAGATACAAACAGGCACGGTATAATGTACGAGATATCATGCGCCATCAATGAAGATTGCAATACTGGGTCATTCCAGTTCAAGAGCATTTACATGTATAACCTCGACGCCCTGTATAATGCCACTAAGAATGCGGCATATGGCGCATTCATTGCAAGAAACGCTGACTCTATCTGGCTACATGACAGGAGCAATTACACATTTGGGTATGATTGGACCGGACCCTCGACAGATGCAAACTCTGTAACTCAGGCAGGCGCGCTGGCGAGTGTTCTGTTCTGCGACATGCTTCCGCTAAGGCACACGTGACGCTATTCCACTTCTGTTCCCGCAGGTGCATCCTGCTGGGAACTATCCGGACCTTGCTTCTGCTGCTCATCCTGCGCCCTCTTCTTTTTCTTCTCCAGAGGTATGGTGAACCAGAAAACGCTTCCCTTGCCCAACCCTCCGGAATTTATGCCCACCCTGCCGCCGTGCATGCTGACTATTTCCTTAACTATCGAGAGGCCCAGCCCAGTGCCTGCTTTAGGCTGCATAGTCAGGTCCTTCCTAGAGACCTGGTAGAACTTCTTGAACAGCTTCGCCCGCTCCTCCTCTTTTACGCCCAGCCCAGTATCCACAACCTCGACCCTGACATTCTTCCCCTTCCTGATTACATTGACGCGTATGCTGCCTTTCTCTGTGAATTTTAGCGCATTGTCTATTAGGTTAACAAAAACCTGTATCAGCCTATTTGGATCTGCATTTACCTCTGGCACATTGTAATCCACGTTTATTGAGAACTCAAGGCCCTGCGCCTTTGCCCTCTCTGCAAGTGCGTTAATGCTTGGGTTGCCTGCTATTTCACTCAGGTTGACGCGCTGGATGTCCAGCCTTATCTTCTTCGATTCCAGCTTTGCCACGTCAAGTATCTGGAGTATGAGCTGCTTGAGCCTCTCGCTTTCCGCAGATATGGTTTCCAGCGCGCTTCTCTGGTCTTCTGTCACAGCCCCGAAATCCCCGCGTATCATGAGCTTGGAATAGCCCTGTATGCTTGTGAGCGGAGTCTTGAGATCATGAGATATGTTGTATATAAACTGGGTCTTGAGGTCGCTTTCAGCCGCCTCCTTAGTCAGCTTCCTCTGCGCGTCATCAGCGACTTTCTCCAGGTCCTCCATCCTGAGCTTGGTCAGCAGCTCCTTGCCCGTTATCATGTATCCGAAGTGCACCCCTGCGTCGTCGGTCATGCTGAGCACGCTTGCATCTATCGGTACATTGTCGGAATTGCCCCGTGGCCTCATGCTTAGATAGAGTCCTGTTACCATGCCATTCTTCTTGGCCCTTGGCAAGGCGTCATTGAGCCTTGACTGGCTCTCTGAGTCTGCGCACAGGCTTGAGACAGGAACACTGACCACTTCACTGTTTTTGTAGCCAAGCAGCTTCTCTGCTGATCTATTAAATGCAGATACCGACCCCATGATATCAAGCTTGATTACAAGGTCACCCGACAGCTGTATCAAGTCTTCTGCGAATCTCTTCGCCGTCGCTATCTTCTTCTCATAATCCCCCGATATTATGCACGAATATCCTGTGGGGTTCTTCAGTATTGTTATCTTTGCCTCTGCAAAGAGGTCATTGCCAAGGTTGAGCCGGACCTGCTTGCTCATCCCGGACTCGGCCATGCTGCTCAGTTGATTCTCGATCCCGTCGGAATTGGCTATTATGTCAGTAAGCCTTATTCCGGAGAGCGCATCGGGATGCACGCGCAGGACCTTGTCGCTGTTGCTGCTGGTCCAGAGAACCCTGAAGTCGTTTCCAAGCAGCATGTAAACTTCCTCGCCATAGTCGAAGAGCCGTGCCCTCTCCTCCAACTTCACCTGTTCCGTCTCATCCTGTATGAGCACATGCATAAGCTTCTCGCTTGCCTTGCTCGACGTCATCACGAAATCCCTTTCCGGATAGAGCGTGCTTCTTACCTCTATCGGCCTGCCCCTTGCCAGATCCGCAAGGTTTCCTTCTGTCAGCGCGAAGAAATCGCGCATATTCCTCCCCTGCATGTCCTTCGCCGGAGTATCAACAAGGTTCATAAGGCCTTTGTTAGCCTTAACTATGCTACCTGAAGAGTCTATGAGGGCTTGTGGAAGTATGCTGTTGAACGCAGCATCGAAATACCTGGCAACGCTGAGGCTCTTCTCTTTCTCCAGTTTCATGTATGCTTCTGTGCCTATTACACTCCCTACAATCGAGAGATAATTCTGCGTCTGTGTATCGAACCTGTCCTCGCTCTTTGAGAGCAGCGTGAGTATTCCAAGGCTTCTCCCGTCAGCAATTATAGGGAGCATCAGGCAGCTCTTGAAACCCGATTTGTATAACGCTATGAGCTCCGGGAAAGCGGAGTATTCGCTCAGCCTGTTGTCTATGTAAGGCTTGCCTGTATTGAGCACAACATCATCAGCCTGGCCCATCTGTGGGCTCCTTGTAAGTGTCTCCTTCGCGATTACGTCGTCAATGCCAAGTGCATACTTCAGCCTCTGGCCCGACTTCGAGAGGAGGTCCCCCAATCCGCCGGATTCCCTGCTTGCGCTTAGCATGTCTCCAATCAACCTGTCGATAGGATATGGGGAGGGCATCGCAACCACTATAAATACAAAGATTCAATATAAATTAGTTACC
>JAJZKP010000011.1 GCA_021804105.1 Microcaldota archaeon
GAGGTACTTAAGATGAGGGGCACAAGGCACAGCTTTGTAACCACACCGTATGACATCACCTCTTCTGGCTTCAGGCTCTTCGCAGCAGAGGACATAGCCCCTTATTGATCTGATACGATGCAGGGCAAGACCAAACAGCAGGCGTTTGATGCAGGGAAGGAGAACCAGATAAGGATGATGATCTTCGCGGCCGTCTGGATAATTGTAATAGCGATAGTGCTATCGCTGCTTGCTCCAAGCGGCACACCGCTCCAGAAGTGCACGCATGCGTGGCTCTCGCAGAACAAGGAGCAGTGCCTTTACAGCCTTGCGTTGTCTTCCAGGAATGGCACGCTCTGCGCAAACCTCTCCAGCACTGACTCTGCTTCTTGTTATTTCGCAGTTGCGGAAGCAAGGGGCAATGTCTCAATGTGCGGGAAGGTGAACGATTCAAACGCATCTGCGCAGTGCACCGTATTCGTAGCCAATGCAACCAACAGCTTCAGGGACTGCTATGACCTGAAATCGACAGGAAGGTCTTACTGTCTGGACACAATGGCGCTCAAGGATTACAATGCTAGCCTTTGCTCCGGCCTCTCAAATTCCACGAACAGGAGCATCTGCTCCTCTTCAATAAGGTTCTCAGACGCGTTGAGGCTGGACAATGAGACTTATTGCGGCCAGGTAACCCAGAACCCTAACCCGGTGATAACGTCATCGGTTCTTTATGACTCTGGAGCTTTGGGCTATGACAAGGTAGCCGGAAACCTAAGCGGCTACTCAGCATTTATGGGTTTCTCGCAGCAGAACGTGCAGTTCACTGCAAGAGACTTCTGCTATTTTGCCTATGCAACGCAATTCCAGAACAAGAGTTCCTGCAGCCTGATATCCAACGCCACGCTTAGCGATGCATGCACATATGCGGCAGTGCCGCAGCTGGCGCAGAACAGCACGAACAGCACTGGCGCATTCAACTATACGCGCCTTTTTGATGCGTGCACGGCAGAGCCAGGAGCCAACCAGACCGCATGCATCGCAGTAGTAAAGACATTGGACGCAGAGGATACCAGGAATGCAAGCTTGTGCGGCACGCTGGCAGGCAACTATTCTTACGAGTGCTATACCTCTATGGCGGAGGATTTCCTGAATACTACATTCTGCAGTTATATAAAGAACTACTCGGTATACAACGCGTGCGTGCAGGATACTTACTACAACGCAACTGCAGCATCGAACGGCACAGCGGCATATCCGTAAAGGCGTGATCTCTTGCAAGGCATAGTACTCAATTCAAAGAGCCAGGGCAGGGAGGATCCCAGATACTGCATTTTCCTGACTGGCGAGAAGAGGGTAATATCGGTCAGGAGCAGCGTGGTGCTCAAGCCGGGGGAGACAATAAGAACCAATGACTCAGAGGATACCATCAGGACAGTCGAGGTGGAGAGCAATCCGTCAGGCATGCAGGAACTCGAGGACTTTTCTGAACAGGTATCTGATGCCATGCAAGGCAAGTCATATCTAACAGGGGACAGCAGGATAGACAAAGTAACGGTGAGGATGTGGGAGAGGCTTAGGCTCTGCGGATACGTGCTTCTCAGGAAACTTGCCCTCGCAGCGCCGATAATAGTAAGGTTCCACAATGACGCTGACGGATCTAGCGGGGCATATGGCCTATACAGATCAATAGGTGACCTGTCCGAGAGGAAACCAGGGATAAGGTACCGGCATAACATCTCCTGGATAATGCAGCAGAGTGTCTCGTATAGTGCGTATGATGCAGGAACGGACATGATGATAGCAAACTCGTATTCGTCAGTAGAGAAGCCTCTGCTGGTGATGATTGACTTCGGCACTGCGATGGAAAGCAACAGCAGCATTGAACAGGTCAAGGACAAGTTCGATATAATCTGGATGGATCACCATCCTGTAGTGGAAGGCTTTAGGTGGTCTGCGCTGGAGAACTATGTAAACCCGTGGAACTTCGGCGGCGACTCGAATTATGCTGCCGGGTTCCTGACCTGCGTCTTCTCCAAGACATTCTCCAGCATAGACACCAAGGAGATAGAGAATGCATCGCTTGTCGGCGACTGCAGCCTTTATGCGCCGGCAGATTCCAAAGGTGCGGACCTCTCGCTCCTGCTCGACCTGATAACTAGCGACCCGAAAGTGGCGTTCGGTCCTGCAACGCCTAACGTGACTCCATACGAGATAGACAAACTTGTCGCAGATGAGGGAAGGAGGGCGGAGCTTGTGGGCTTCGCCAAGATGAGGCTCAGCGAGGTAATGGACATTGCGCTCAAGTCGATGAAGCGCTATCGGGGCGAATCTGCGGCCATATACGTACTTGACTTCGAGGGACTGAGGGATGAACAGTCGAAGTACCCGCTGCCCGGGAGATTCTCGTCGAGGCTGCTGGACAAGGTTGCCGAGATCAAGGGAGAGCCATGCATAGTAGTGGTGCATTCTGGAAGATTCATCTCGATGCGCGTATCAAGGGAGCTCTCTGGCAAAGTGGATTTGGCAGCAGTCATAGCTAGCATAAAGGAGAGCTACGCAGAGTTGATCGAGGCCGGAGGGGGGCATATGCTTGCATCAGGCATAAAGCTGGCGGATAAGGCAGAAAAGGCAAAGGTAATAAGGGAAATCGTATTACTGCTCAAGAAGCAGCTTGCCGCTGATTCCGAGCTGGCCTGAGCAATGTTTATAAGACACGCGTTCCTTATTATGGTATGGATGTCTCGTCAGAGAATGTTGCTCTTTTTGATATGGACGGCACCCTTTGCGACTATCATGGCCAGCTCTTAACGGACCTGAAGAAGCTTGCCAGGCGGGGCGAGCCGGAGATAACAAGCTTCAGGAACCTTCCAGATTATGCAAAGGAGAGAGCAGACGCAATACGTGCTTCAATCGAGTGGTGGGCAAACCTGCCCAGGCTGAACCTCGGATGGGATATACTTGAAGTTGCGCAGGAGCTTGGATACAGGATTATGATACTTACACAGGGGCCCAGGAAGAACGCTGCGGCATGGACTGGAAAAAAGCTATGGATAGACGAGAACCTGGGAGAAGACATTGATGTGACAATAACCAGGGATAAGGGACTCGTCTATGGAAAGACTCTTATTGACGACTGGCCCGAATATATGGACAGGTGGCTCAGGTGGAGGAGGAATGGGCTGGGTGTAATGCCGGCAAACGCAGAAAATGCAGGTTATACACATCCGCAGGTGACACGGTATGACGGCACCAACCTTGCAGAGGTTAGGGAGGCCCTGGAGCAGAGACTGGTCCTTGCACGCTCCCTTGAAGATGCAAGGCGGGAAGGAAGCTTGCTTAGGTATAGAATAAAATAGCCTTAGATGGTTATTCCGAATACTGACCTTATTATATATCCAAGGATTATGGTGACAAAGGCGACGGAGAGAGAAATGAGAAGCATCTCGCCTATCCTGCGCTTTATGCTGGTGTAGCTTATCACTGCTATTACTACAGATGCTATTACCAGCGCGATTATGACAAGCAGTATTGACCCAATTATTCCTGAAATGCCGGAGAACCCTAGCGCAAAAGGAAGCACAGAGATCAGCGCTCCTATGAAGTAGTATATTCCTGTGTATAGAGCTTCCCTTGCAGGGCTCTGCCCCAGTTCGATTGTTTTCTTGCTTGCGCTGGCGAGAGTCTCGGCCCTCGATGAGAGGTATGCCCCGCCTGCCATTGATAATGTACCGGATATGCCGACTACCAGGCCGCCTATCACTACAACTAGAGGGGAGGTTGCTATCACGGCAAGCCCCACCACAACGCCAAGCAGTTCCACAAGCCCGTCATTGAGCCCGTAAACTATGGAGCGTATGTAATTTGTCTCGCCCTCATATATGCGCATCTCCGCGGTCAGTTCTTCCTCATGTATCTTCTCGTCTCCTATTATCTTGTTTATCGAGGCCCTCTCCTTTGCGGAGAATGTCATGCTTTTCTTCGACTCTATGTATCTCTGGAGCACGCTGGCCTCGTCCTTCTCAAGCAGGCCAGTTACAAATGCCACTCCCAACACCCTGCGCAGCATCTGGAAGAAGAATATCTGCAGTGCCATAGTTGCCGGAAGGCCGGGCTCTTCGTGCTGGTGCTCAAGCACTGCATCCCTCCACGCGTTCATGTGGCCCTCTTCCTCCTTTACAAGCTTCTCGAGGAGCTGTTTCAGCCTGTGGTTCCTTTCACCCTTTGCAAGGGTCTTGTATAGGTTGTAATGCAGGGCTTCAACCCTGTAGAAATATTTCTCCTTCTTGAGCCTGTGTCTTGTATCCCTATCCGTAGCCTTGCACCCATTGAACAATTTATATGCTTGCGTTGAGTTTATTAACCGTATGCCCTTCTGGAGGAAGAATAGCCATAGCAGCGGCGTGGATAACTACAGGCATGTGGAGAGGCTCCTGCGCAGCGGCCGGGAGATTTGCATTATCTCACCGTACATAGATGCCTATTACGCAGCCACGATAAGGAGATATGCCAACAGAAAGAGGTTCTATATAATCTCATCAAAGCTTGACACCAAGGCTAGGAGCATACTCGAGTCAGGCGTGTCGTGGCTCGGAGTTGTCGTATTCGCTGCAGTAGTGGCGTTTGTAATATGGCTGCTATTCGTGCTCATGCTCCTTACATTGGCAATACTTCTGCTTGCAGGGATAGCAGTACTTGCAAGGATCGCAGTCTTCAAGGTCTTCTCAAGGAACGGGATAAGGCTCAAGGTGCCAAGGCACTTTGTGCATGCGAAGATGTACATGTCTGAGAGAATGGCCATAAGCGGATCTGCGAACCTTACCTACAAGGGTATGCACAGCAATGTAGAACATATTGATGTGATATATGACCCAAAGGAGATACTTGAGTTCAAGAAGCAGTTCTGGAGGATCTGGGACTCCTGACCGGGAAGCCGGGTTTAAGCTGAGGAAATTCTTAAATACCGGTTGATGCCCTTATTAGCAGCAGGTAATATGGCTGGCTTCATAGCTAAATACGACGGGAACAACAATAGGAACAGCTATGGGCGATCCGAGGAAATTATCAACAAGGGAACCTCAGCCGGGAACAGGTATGCTTATAGGCGGCCTGAATGGAATGCAGGCAGTGAGGTTTTATATGACGAGCTTGTCATTCTCGAGAGGGCAAGGCGGGCCCGGGAAGAGGTAGGATGGGACGACGCAGGCCGCACCAAGGTGCGCTCGGGCCCAGTAGGCTATGCCTTATACCTGACATGGCCGCCAAACCCTGCCTCGCTTAATGAGATAGCGCTCAGCACTGACTCGATTTACTCCATGGAGGAGAAGATGGCGAACCTGCTCAAGGCATTGAATTTCGTCGGGATCGCCACCAGGTGCTCGGGAGACGGGGAAACGCGCGTTAAGTACGGCAAGATGTATGGCGAACGGCCATGGATCGAAATCGACCATACCAGGGAAAATGTCAGGGCCATGCAATTCTTAGTTGATGCCTTCAATCAGCAGAGCAGGGTGAAATGGATAGTTGGACGACGGGCAGTCATTCCTGCAGAAAGACTGCCGCCGCTATGGGGGTGCCCGGTGAGCGTTGTGCCTGAAGGATTCAGCCTTAAGGAGATGCAGGAGAGCGCGCAGGAGCTGGGCAGGTTCGCCTTTGAGTGGGGTAAACGGACCATGGAGAGCGGCAAAGGGCTAGATCTTAAGGCGCTTCTTAGGGAGTTGACCGGCACGCAGCGCGGCGGCGTCTTACATCCCGACCTTCTTGGCTATGCCAGGGGCGAATAGTTCTGGCTGTTCCTCCTACAGGGCCGAATTTCGGAGCAGCAGGGGCCGGGGACTGCCTGGTCAAGTAAGGACCGCGTAGCCAGCCGCAGGGGTTGCTGTCGATTATTGCCCTACCCTGGTTATGACTCCTGATGCAAATATCCTGGGCTGCTGCTGCCTGATTAGCAGGAACCTGTCTCCGGGAAGCAGCGGCGTCGGCTTCTCTAGCGAGATCTCGGCTTCGCTTCCCGCCTTTATGCGCGCGTTTACGTGCGAGAAGTTGGATACGAGCACGTACTGCACATTGTCGGTTATCCTCTCGTTGGCTATCTTGCTGAAGTTAAGCGTCGCACATGCCTTCCCCGCATTAGGTATCTGCACAGACGCGAAGACGTCCCCCTTCTCTATCTCGTCATGCTCCATCCCCTTTATCGCTATCCCTACCCGCGTTCCGGGAGGAGCCTCCTTTACGTCTACATCCTGGCTCTGCATAGATCTCACTGTTATGCTCTTTCCGGAGTTGTGGTGCAGCGTGTCGTGGACTCTCACTATGCCCGATATTACTACTCCAAGCGTTACTGTGCCTATTCCCGTTACCGGAAACGCCTTGTCTATATCGACACGCACCGTGGAATCTGCCTTCTCGGGCTTGTACGCAAGTATCTTGTCTATGACTTCCTCTTTCCCCACGATCTCGTAGTTCTTGAGAAGCCCTCCTGAAAGGAATTTGCTTACATCATTCTCGTTCGTGAGGAGAACCTTCTTGTCAAGGAGCGATGCGGCAACAAGCGCTTCCCCGAATTCCTTTCCCACGTCTGCAGTGCTTATCACTATGATGTCTGACACAAGCATGGATTCCGCCATCCCGTATGGTTTCTCAACAGCGTTGGTAGGATAGAGCGCAACTATGACATCGTCACCTATCTTCCTGTTGAAGAAGCTTATCCCGTTGACTGAACCTTTCTTTCCAATAAGCGATGCGAGTTCCTCATTGAGCGGCACTGATACGATTCTGTTCATATTTCCATCTATTTGAATGATATTTCCAGTGTGCCTGCATAGCTGAAATCCGGAGCCTTTATGTAAAGGTTTATTATATAACTGTCCTTTCTGTCGAGCTTGAACGGCGTCTTAGGATCGACATTGATGAGCTCGAAGGGCTTTGAGACCTCTATGCTATTTACTGTATCGCCGTAGCTGAGCACCTTGTAGAGCTGGATGTTCTTCCTGAAAAGCTGGCCCTTCTGCATCCCAGTAGTCATCGATGAGTCCTCAAGCGCTATCGTCACGCCCTTTGCCGTAAGCATTATCTTGTCTATGCTCATTGCTATTGCTTCTTTCGACTCGTTGCCGAAGTTTATTGTCAGAGGGCCCTCGTATGTAACATCCGGTGCCCTTATCTTCAGCTTGAATACTACTTTCTCCATGAAGCCTATCTCAAGGGGAAGCCCGGGTGAGCAGTCCAGAAGCTCGAAGGGCTTTGAGACCTCTATCTTTGCAAGCGAGAGCTTTGGCCCCTTGAGCATGTCCGGGAGGAGGTCGCTTCCGATCTTGTTCTGGAAAGGTATGCTAAGCTCAAAGATGCGTTCATTGACTGACTTGCCGCCTATGCTGTGCATTTCCCCCATGAACTTGAGGTTTACACTCGTTATAGTAACTTTCGGAACCGCCTTTGTCCTTTTAAGTATGTCAAGAATAGAGATCCGCTCACCTTATAGGATTCCTTACTTCTAGTTATGCCTAAACGAATATATAGCTTCTAGTTCAGAGTTAATATGGGTATTATGATGCTTAAGGAAGGGGATACAGCGCCGGACTTTCAGCTCGAAGGTACTGATGGAAGGATGCACACACTAAAAGAATTCAGGGGAAAGTACCTGGTGCTTTACTTCTATCCGAAGGACGACACGCCTGGATGCACGACAGAGGCGAAAGGCTTCACTGCAAGCCTCGAGGAGATAAGGAAAAGGGGCGCGGAGGTGGTCGGTGTTAGCAAGGATGACTTGCAGTCTCATGGCAAATTCTGCTCCAAGTACGGGCTTAAGCTTCTTCTTCTCTCGGACCCTACAAGCGCCATGATAAAGTCTTACGACGCGCACGGCGACCTAGGCATCTTTGGCATGGGCACGCTAAGGAAGACATACATAATAGACAAGGACGGGAAGATAGCCAAGATATATCCAAAGGTCAAGCCGGATGGCCACGAGAAGGAGGTCCTCGAATTCCTCTCTGCCTAGAATAATCATTTGCGTGGCAGTATTATCTTGCACAGCTCCCTTACCCTTTCAGTTGCAAATGGGGATGCTATGGGGCGCAAGGAAGCCTTCATCAGTGGCAAGTCAAGCTCGCTGTCCCCTATGACCTGACAGTCTCTGACCCTAAGACCATGCGCGTTGAGCATCTGTTCTGCTGCTTCAAGTTTCTCTGCTCCGCTGGTTATCTCGCTCCTGAAGCCTATTAGCACTCCAGGACCATTGAATAGCTCTACATTGCTCCTGAAGTCGGTGAGAGGTATGTTGAATAGGCCGCTTCTGGCAAACATGGCTGCGGATGTGCCGCCGGCAGTGACAAGGAAGACAGGATTGCCTTTGTAAAGCTCTTCGGAAACAATATTGCATACGGAGCCGACTGCGTTGTTTCTTATATAATTTGCGGCAAACCTTGACAAGTCGTCTCTCCTTGCGATCCCGGAGGAAACAAGCATCTGGTAGAGCAGTTCCTGCCCCATAAGTTTACCCTCTATTCCGCCGTATTTCCTGATCACCTTCGGTATTCCCCTCTCGGCAGCCATAACATTTATTATCGACCTGAAGTGCAGGCGCCTCAGTTCTTGCAGAATAAGGGACGCGCTTATGCCGGCTATTGCTCCGCCTTTCCATAATGTGTTGTCGCCATCAACAATGGTTGCCCGTATTGATGCCATATGACTTCATATCCAATTTTCCTTGGACTTATTTAAAGTATATCTAAGCTTTTGAAGGGTGGGCTGCTCCGGACGTATTCACTGGTTTTCTTCCTGTCTGGCTATGCGCCACAATATTGTATTTTCTGCCCCTCCAGCTGATACTAGACATGCCATTTGCTATTAGCAGGTTGGAAAGGTACATGAATGGCATCATTGGCACTATCAGGAGCAATTCCAAGTAGGCTTTGCCTGACCTTGCATAAGTCTTCCAATAGCTGCGTATAAGATGCAAGAGGTATACAAGGAATAAGGGTGAGATGAAGATTGAGAGCACTATGGCAGATACAAAAAGGACGATCTCTGCGGAATAATAGACCACGCCAAGGTAGAGGTTTTTCCTGTACCCGAGCAGCGTGAGGGCCGTCTGCCTGTTTGCCCATTCTATAAACTTGCCGAAGTTGTCGTCGGAGTTGACCTTGGGCTGGGAATTCTTTGTATACGCTATTCTGAACCGTTTCCGCTTTGCAGCCATTGTCAGGCATATGTCATCTGAAATCCCGTACTCCGTGCGCGTGGCGAGATTTATAAACCATTTGTCCACCAGGCTTCTCCTGAAAGCCAGTGCGCCGCCCCATCCGAACCTGGATGATTCCTCCTCAAGCAGGCTCTCCCCCACAAATCCCCACGCCATCTTGACCTTGCTCCAGAACCCCCCAAGTGGATTGAAATACGGGAACATTGTTGATATGCCAACCCTGCCATCCCGCATTGGAGCCATCAGGTTAGCCAGCCAGGACTCGTCCACCTCGATGTCTGAGTCTGCAATCACGTAAACATTGTAGTTATTGAAACGCCTAACTGCTGCAAGTATCGCGGCTACCTTGCCGCTGCTCTTGCCCCTAGGGCCTCCAGAAACCATGTAATCAAGTCCTGCCCCCTTTATAGCAGGTATGGACTTGTCTTCATGGCCATCAACCACGGCAATTGCCTTGAATTTCCTGTATTTCTGGAGCTTTATAGACTTGAGGTCCTTTTCTAGCGTCAGATCCACGCCCCTGCACGGTATTATTACTAGGACATTTGGCATATAACCGTGCCTTACTTTATTGAATGCGGTTTTTCTGAATGCTGATCGCGTGTCAAGGGCCAGCAGGAAGACGAATACGATAAATGAGAAGGCTATGTAAACATAGAGAAGAACGTCCACATTATCATTGCTTTTGCTCTCAATACATTTTTAAGCATGTGTCGGGATATCTAAATGATGTACAGTAGCTTCCTGACAATCATAGTGCCTGCAATAATTGCATTCGTTGTAACTGCGGCAGGCACGCAATTCCTTATGGGATACCTGTATGGCGCAGGAGTAGTCGGAGAGGATAGGAACAAGGGCAAGCCCACCCTTCTTGCGAGCAGCGGCGGTCTCGCTGTTGCATTTGGCATAATAGTAGGGGTGCTGGTGTATGCTTTCGGGGCCACGTTCGTATTCATCCCTGTGACTCAGGCTCTTTCCACGCTCCTTGCAGTTGCACTCTCCATAACGTTGATATCATTCATCGGCTTCCTAGATGACATTAATGTGAAGCAGCAGAGGGTCGCAAGCACTGGGAGGAAGGACATAAGGAAAGGGCTCAAGCAATGGCAGAAGCCACTGCTTACGTTCGTCGGGGCACTGCCCCTGATGGCAATAAATGCAGGGGTTAGCAGCGTGGAAATACCATTCATAGGCCTGGTGCACCTTGGGCTTCTTTACCCTCTGATAGTTATACCGCTTGCCGTGATCTTTGTATCAAATGCATTCAACCTCCTTGGAGGATTCGACGGCCTTCAGCCGATGACATCTCTGATAGCTAGCGGGGGGCTCTTCCTCTATTGTCTTTTTTATGGAGGATATATAGGCACCTTAGTTGCAGCCCTGCTGTTTGCTGCAATACTGGCATTTCTGCCCTTCAATTTATACAGAGCCAGGATACTCCCTGGAGACAGCTTCACTTATGCCGTAGGGGCAGGCCTTGTTGCAGTAATGGTCACAGGGCAGGCGGAAGCATTTGGACTGATAGTTTTCATACCTTGGATAATAGAGTTCTTCCTTCATCTTAGGAAGAGGTTTCATGTCAATGACCTTGGAGTACGACAGAAGGATGGAACATTCAAATCGCCTTATGGAAGCAAGATCTACAGTCTGACCCACGCGGTTATGAATATTAAGAAGGCTACAGAGCAGGACGTGACTCTTTACATATCACTGTTCGAGGCGTTCTTCGTTGTGCTCGCTTTTCTCCTGAAGTTCGCGGGGCTTCTCTGATATTCTGGCCATTCTGAATTCCCGGTAAGGAGTACATCCGAGGTGCGTATCAATTTCTTCCTTCCTGCATGCTCGGCGTACCGCATCGCCTTATTAGTTATCTGCTCCGCAAGCTTCTCTATCTCCTTCTCGAGGCCAGTAACAGCATCCTCGGTTATCCTCTCAGCTCCGGCTTCACGTATGAATTGCTCAATATCATATAGGCTGAATTTCCTGTTTCCCATGCAACACCACCACAACCTTTCCTTTCCGAAAAGAAGACAAAGTATGATAGCAAATAAGCTTTAAAAGGATGAGCAAATCGCACGAATAGCGGCAGAGCATGAATGCAAGGTCATGATGTTTTACTCTATTACCAGATGACTGGCGCGGCTTTTTTAACCTTTTTCTAGGGTTACGGCATCTTTTCAGGAACGATCATTACTTTTACCTGTGCCTTTTTCATATCCGTACAGGCTGGTGGCTGTTTAATTGTGTCTCATGGCCATCACCTCCGGCACTCATTGAATATGCAAGCCCTTGTGGAAACGCTTGTCCACAGTTATATCAAGTGTACCGTTTGAGAGATGTAACTTCACGCTTTGCGCATCCACTTCAGTAGGCATTGGAATGCTTTTGTAATATCCTGCGACAGCGCGCTCCCTGTAGTAGTATTTCCTGCCAGAATCAGTAGCCGAAGAAGTAAGCACGGATATCGAGTATGTTCCCACATGCACCTGGATCTCGTTCTCATTGACTCCAGGCAGGTCCACCAGTATATGCATGGACCCGCCCTCGTCAATCATGTCCACTGCGGGGCTTTGGCGCAAGACACCGAACCTTAGGGGTGGGAGGGTTAATAGTCTCCCTAGGATATCATGCGCGTCTTGGCCGGGATCTTCTGTACCAGATGCCCTGTACTGCAATTTCCCCACCTCTGATAATTACAATGTGGCTTGCAACTATTTTAAGGGGGCAGTATTCGTTAGGATAGCGGGCGAACAGAAATGCATCTTGAAGTGCATGCAGTCTATGCATAATTTGTTGCGGCACAACGGATTGATGCCATAATAGGCAATTCCGAATTCCTTCACGTCCCTTATAAGTGTCTGGAAGGCCAGGCCTCTGCGTGTGAGGGCATATGCAGGGCACCCTGGCTCGCGAGCATGCCGTTCGATCAGGCCCGCAGCCTGGAGGTCATCCAGTTCCTTGCTAAGATTGTGAGCCGTTATGCAAGATATGCGTTCCTGTATGTAGGTGAAATGCAATTCAACGTACTTTGATGAGAGGAAGAGTTCCATCAGTGGTATTGTCCACTTCTTTCCAAGCAGGTGCGCCAGCTGCAACGAACTTTGTATGTTCTTGTTGTTTGCCATGCATTCAACCCCTAATCAGCCAAAGAACTTCATGATATCGTCTCTTTTTTCATATATACGCTTTTTGTTTATATATAGACTGAAGTCGTGGAGCGGGTGTTTTATAGCTTAGCTGCAACAAACCCATAGATGGTGATATCTTATGGCGAATGAAAAGAATGAAATGCTGAAACGGCACGTTAAGGATCTCAGGATAGAGAAGGGCATGAGCGTTGGCAGGCTCGTCGAAAGCATGGGCGGGATGGGAGGATTCTCGGCCCAGAATATGGTAACAGGAATTGAGATAGTTAGGCGCATGCTTGCAGACAAGAGCTCGTATAATTTCCTCTCCTTCCCGGCAGACATAATAGCTACTGGCCTTAGAGGCATGATTGCGGATTCACTCAGGAGTTTTGATGCAGTAGTTACCACGTGTGGCACACTGGACCATGACCTTGCTAAGGCGCATGGAGGGAAGTACAGCCACGGCACGTTCGACGTAGATGACAACAAGTTGCTCAAGATGAACATATACAGGCTTGGCAACATATTCATAGAGCGCGACGAATACGGTCTTGCGGTAGAGGAAGAGTTCACAAGGATTATGGACGACATCTACTCGTCAAGGGATTATAAGGAAGAGTATGCAGGATATGAATTACTGAGTGAATTCGGCAAGAGGATAAAGGATAAGCATTCAATACTCAGGCAGGCATACCTGCACAACGTACCCATGTTTGTCCCTGGAATAGTTGACGGAGCATTCGGCACGCAGCTGCTGCTGTATTCGCAGAGGAAAAAGTTTAGGGTCAATGTGCTTAAGGATGAGAAAGCACTGAGTGACATTGCATTTGAGCACAAAGTAACTGGTGCGCTTATGGTTGGGGGAGGCATAAGCAAGCACCATGTTATATGGTGGAACCAGTTCAAGGGCGGACTGGATTATGCTGTATATGTCACTACCGCAAGCCAATACGACGGCAGCCTTTCCGGAGCAAGGCTGACAGAAGCTGTCTCATGGGGGAAGGTCAAGGAAAAGGCCAAATATGCCACAATAGACGGAGATGCAACGATAATACTGCCAGTGATGTTCGCGGCGCTTAGCGAGTAGGGCGAGTGGTTAGATGCAGGAACAGGATGAATGGCTCGATGTTGTCGATCAGGAGAACAATGTAATAGGCGGAGCTCCGAGGAAAGGGATACATGGTAATGCAAACACCCCAATGCACAGGGCAGTCCACATATTCCTAATGGACTCGAAAGGCAGGCTCTGGATAGAGAAACGCGGTCCGAATGTAGATACATGTCCGCTGTATTACGACTGCTCGGCAGCAGGTCACGTAGCCAAGGGGGAGACATACGAACAGGCAGCGGAGAGGGAAGCTGTTGAGGAGCTGGGCATAAATGGACTGAAATTCAGGTATGCTTTCGACCTGCCCGCGAGCGAGATGACAATGAACGAATTCCAACGTTTCTTTGTAGCCAAGTCAGATGAGAAGCCAAGGCTGCATGAGGATGCGTATTCCCAGGAGCTGTACACAATCTCGGAAATAGAGGAGAAGATGAAGCGCGGTGAGAAGTTCACTCCGACATTCGCAAAGTTCCTTGCGTGGTGCAAGGAGAACATGATGGGCTAGACACTCCAGATCCAAGGAACAAATAGCAGTATCAATATTGCCAGGGCAATTATAGTGACTATCTTCATGCCCCTTGCTCCAAGCTTGAGCTTGTATATCCTCCAGCCGTCGAATAGCGGTATCGGCAGGACATTGAATATGGCAACGTAGAAATTGAGCAGGAAGGAAAGCCCGAAGAACTCGTAGAAGAAATTGGCTAGCGCTGAGACTATGCTGTTGCTTACAGGCACGGATTCCTCGCCGAGGTACACACCTATCTTGCCCGTTGCGTTGGCAGTCAACGAATAGGTACCGTTGCTTGTTGATACTGTAACAATAGCGTGTGGGAGATCGCTTGCGGCTGCGGACTCTACGTCGGTTATGTTCTTTATCTCATGTCCGTTCCAAGAATTGACTATGGCTCCTGGGGTAAGCACATTCTGTGATGGCGACCCTGGGGCTATGCCTTCTATGTAGACCGCATTTGTAAAGAGGGGCGGCAGGACCACGTATAACATCAACAGCATGAGCAGGAAGAAGACTATGGTGAGGAAGAAATTTAGCGATATGCCTGCAATCGAGATCTTGTCCTGGCTCTTGACAGGAAGCTTCGAGATGTCCTTCTCAACTGGCTCCACGAACGCGCCCAGGGGTATTATGCCGAATAGGAATGTACCTATCGACTTGATCTTTATTTTATTCTGCCTTGCTATTATTCCGTGCGAGAACTCGTGTAGCGTTACAAGCAATGCAAGCGCAAGCACCAGAGGTATTATGATAGATGGCCTGAAGAACGCAACGGCTATTACAGGCACGCCTGCAGGGCCGGGAAGGGCTGAGACAGAAGCTGCAGCGGAGGTTGGGGAAGTCGCAGTGGCAAGGGCGAACAGCGCTATTCCGTGTATTATGACACCAGCTATGAATGCCAATTCGGATATGATGAATAGGGCGAATCCGCCGATTACGGACAAGGCCGTGAAAAGCACGCCGAGCCAGTCTATGCCGCTGCTTGTCGGGGGCGGGGCATAGGCGCTTGCGCCGGAGCTGAGCTGCGGTATGTTTATTAGGCCGTACGCTACGGAAAGGTATGGCAGCACCAGAATCTGCATTAATATTATGGAGATTATGCCGAATGCGAACATCTTCCTGCTGGTGTATTTCTTGAAAATGAACGGGGTCAGGAGACCGAAACTGAGCACGAATCCCCAATCGACTATTGCCTTCCACGGCTTCTCATACTTTCTTGAGAGATGGTCAATATAATTTATACCGTTGTCGGTTTTCAATATGAAGAATCCGTACAATCCAGTAGCCTTAAGCACATATGATATGGATACTCCGGTAAGCGCCAGGACTACTATTACCAACAAGATTTTTAGGTAAACGCCTATGTACGGAGAGTAACCGGTAAGGTAAATTAGTATGGCTACGCATAATGCTGCGATAAGTATTGAAGCTGGTGCCCGATATGCCCTTGGGATCGGGGGTTCTGGGGACTCATGCCGCTTTTGCTGCTTCTTCGCAGTGGGACTAGCCACATAAACCACTAAGCCTTATTATTGTACGCTAAGTAATATTAAATAAGGGGATTTCGTGTACGATTGCGATATATGCGGCAGGTCTTCGGAAATAGCATATGTTGTCGAGATAGAAGGCGCAATGATGACTCTTTGCGAGAGATGTGCAAAAGGCAAGACGCCAACGCAGGTGCTTGGAGAAGAAAGGCCAAGGAAGGGCACAGGAAGGAAGGAACTTGCTGACCAGGAAGAACCGGAAGTGGTATCTGATTACGGCCACAGGATAAGGTCCGCGAGGGATGCAATTGGCATGTCAACAAAAGTGCTTGCGGAGAAGATAAACGAAAAGGAGAGCACACTTATACGAGTTGAGAACCAGCGCATGCTGCCTGACGAAACGCTAAGGAAGAAACTGGAAAGGGAGCTTGGCATAAAGCTCATGGAGCATGTTCCGAGAGGAAAGGCCAGCGCGGCCGGAGGCGGAAACACACCTACAACGCTCTGGGATGCGGCAATCAGAAAGGAGAAAAAAAAGTAGTGAGACGAGATGGCAGTTGACCTGGGGAAGTTCGTAGCTGAGGTTAAGAAAGCAATAGAGTTTGAGGACCTTGCAGGAAAGACAGTTGCTATAGATGCCTATAATACGATTTACCAGTTCCTTTCTATAATAAGGCAACCTGACGGATCTCCGCTAATGGACTCTAAAGGCAGAGTCACGAGCCACCTTTCCGGCTTGTTGTATAGGACTACAAACCTTATATCGTATAAAATAAACCCGGTCTTCATATTCGATGGCATACCTCCGGAACTGAAGCGGAGGACGCTAGAAGCAAGAGCTGCAAGGAGGCGCGAGGCCACTCTGGAGTGGGAGAATGCAAAGGCAGAAGGCATGATGGCTGAGGCGCGCGCACATGCGGTAGCCAGCACGAAGATAAACAAGGAAATAGTTGACAGTTCCAAGCAGCTTCTCGGGTACATGGGCATACCTTACATACAAGCGCCCGGCGAGGGCGAGGCCCAGGCAGCGCATATGGTAAGGAAGGGTCTGGTCTACGCAAGCGCGAGCCAGGACTACGACTCGTTTCTTTTCGGCGCTGATGTTGTAATAAGGAATTTCACTCTTACCGGGAAGAGAAGGCTGCCAAAGAGGAATGTGACCATAGACGTCAGGCTTGAGAGGATCTTCCTTAAGGACCTTCTAGCAAGCCTAGGCATAAGCTTAAACCAATTGATATGGCTGGGCATGCTGGTGGGAACAGACTTTGACTCTGGCATAGACAATGTAGGCCCGAAGACAGCGCTAAGGATAGTTAAGGATGCAAGGAGCCTGGAGGATGTCAATGAATATATAAAGAAGAAATACAACCAGGAATTCGACGCGGACCCGGGTGCTGTGGAGAACGTATTCACAAACCCGGACGTGGTTGACATGAGCGCATCGGATTTCCATGCACTCATGGGCAGGAACGCGCCTGACAGGGGGAAACTCATGGAATTCATGTGCGGCGAGCACGGATTCTCACCGGACCGCATAGGCAAGTATGCAGACATGCTCTTAGAGGCAAGGAGTGCAAGAGGCCAGAAGGGAATTGGCAGCTGGATGTAAGAAGCACATTTTTTAAGCTTCTTCTATAATTAGTAATTGTGAAATTATGGACTTTAGTGATGGTTCCACGGTTGGGATGATTGGCTTTGCGCTCATGCTTGTAGGATTCCTTGCCATATTGGTCATAGGTATATGGGCCTCGATAGCGGTGCTTGAAGCAGTCAGTCCGCTCCTAGCCTCTGCAAACGGCACAATAACTGCAAATGCGCTAAACAGCACAGGAGTAACACAGCTTGCCCAGAATGTTTCTGCCGGACTTGCCAACGAGCTGATAATACCGTCTATAATAGCCATAGCGATCATAGTGATAGGCTTGGTGCTTGCAGGCATTGCCCTAGTATCATATGGCAAGAAGTACGGCAACAATTCCATCAGGAGCTGGGGCGCATACGGCACGGTAGTATCCGCAGTAGGATTTGCGCTCATGCTCTCGTTCTCGTTCTCGTCGCTGATAATACTTGTCGGGGCGATAATCTATGCTTATGTTTTCAAGAAACTCTCGGAAGAGGCGGAATACAAGAACATCTCGTACTATGGATACGGGCTCGTAGCCTGTGCGCTCTTCCTGCTCCTGTACTTCCCGTTCGGCGTAATAGCATTCATAGTCGTAGATGCCCTTTTAGTAATGGCATTCAGGAACCTGGGCAAGGCAAAGGTTGATGAGAATCCTTTTGATACTAATCCGTCCTCTGTCGTGAAGAAACCGGCAAGGCACGGCAAGAAAGGCAATAGGTGATATGATGCAGAAAACTGTGAAGAAAAAGAAACGATTTGTAGGGAAGAGGTATAGGAAGGTAACTAAAAAGGCAAAGCTGAGGAAAGAATCCAGGAAAAGGATGAAGCTGCACAGAAGGAGATAGCCATTCCATCTTGGCTGCATTGCACAGAATGTGGTAGCAATAGGCAGCTGATATGGCCTCCGCAGGGTTAAAAGAGACGTTCGGATTTGCAAAGAACAGGGTAATTGGAATAAAATAAGTAGCAATAGATATCCAATAGTGCATTACTGCATACCTAATCAGCTATCTGACGATTGTAGACTTATGCAGATGTCAACTCCCTAATCGGATAGGATATGCAATTAAGCTCTAAGACTTTATGTTTTATTGCATCACGGATTTGTAGATAGGGCGGGAATATACAGTGGAAGATGAGTCAACTTCTCTTGGTATCCTCGATTTGCCTATCTTTATTTCTCCTTGCTATTCTAAGCTCTTTTTGATAAGCAGCAGCGGTGAAACACGCTCCAGTAGATATAGCATATGCAGATGTTATCACTACTCCAAAAGGCGAAACGCCATGGCCATGATTTAAGGCTTCGTATATCTTCCTCTCGCATCCTTATCCTCTTCTCTTTCGCAATCCAGTCCATCGCAGTAGTATTATGCTGTTGGCCTTAAAAGTCTAACGCTCAGGCTATGTCAGTGTACATGCGGTCATTGAACTCATACGCGCTAGCCTCGCTCTTTTCGGCGACTCCGAGGCTCTTGAGCAGCTCTTCCCTGTCCTGGAATGGCGAGATGCCCTTCTCTATGTTTATTGCGGTTATCTTCTCCTTGAACTCGAAATAGACAACGAACGACCTCCTGTTCTCGTCTATGACAATTATTATCTTCGTCGAGGGGTTTCCAAGGGCTATCAGAAGGCTGCAGAACAGTACGGCTTTGTCGAACACGTCTCCGGCAGCATAATTTATGGTAAGGCTTGGCTTTAGCCAGAACTGTATCGGCAAGGTCACATTGGTTATAGAGTCCCTCACGAACTCATATGAGAGCTGCGCAGCGTCATAGAAATTGTCCGCATAGTTGTAGTCCTGAAACTTAGATGCGATGATTGCGGCAAGCCCTTTCACAGATTCATCGGATGGGGTGACAAGCTTTGGAAGCTCTGCTACATAGAGGCCCTCCTGCTCCTCTATATAGTCTTTGTACTTCATTATTATTTCCAGGTACAGGCTGTTGTACTTCTTTAGGAGTTCAGTCTCATCCATTCAGCTTCCCACACTCTCCTATTACCATATCTATGGAAAAGGATATTACATTATGCCTTGGCACTGCTGAAGAAGGGCACAAATATAAAGATAGTTCCTCTAATACAACTTGACTCTTGAGTAAACTACCCACGGCTAAAGCCTGTGGGCTTTCCATAAGTTGATGAAACATGTTGCACAGCAACAATCGGTTCAACAACCGCATCTGGACGAATGAGCCCGTTTACAGGGACTCGCCTATTGGAAATCTGGAAAGAATCATGGTTAGTGGTATCTCTCCGCTCCAACAGGGATTTTATGGCAATATTGAGGCTTGCCTGCCTATCGGAATTGACTTCAACTCCGCATTCCTTGCATCTGAACAGGGCATAGTTTCTACTGTCATGTCCCTTCCCAACAGCACCGCAGTGGGAACAGAACTTGGATGTGTGCCACGCATCAACGATGTTCAGCTTAATATTCTTGTCAAAACATCTCTGTTCGAGATTCTTCCTGAAAGTAAGGAAAGGAATACGCATAACCTCACGATTGAATCGTTTGCTTTTAGGACTGAATCTCTTGAGGTTCTCGATAGAAATGTCAGCATCATATCGCAAAGCCATTTCAGTAATATCCCTAACGACTTCTCCTATTCTATTCTTGACAAAGTTATGTTCATTTCGTTTAGTCCTGTTCAATGCCTTATTCGCATGGGAACTTCCAGTATCAGCATAACTTTGCAGAATAGATTTCCTTTCAAACAACTTTCTTCTTCTCTCCCAGATGTCCTTCCCGAAGTAATCCTGATGCAGAACCATTCCTTCTGGGGAAAGGACAGTAATGGCAAAGCATTTGCTGTTCACATCAATTCCAAGAACGTTCTTCTTCAGAGGCAATTCAGTACCGTCTTTGGAAAGATAAGCGACAATCTCAAGTCGGGAAGTAAGTCCGTAGGTCTTGCAAACCCATCCGTTCTTCAGAAGGTCGGAGTATCTTTGGAAGTTCCTATTCTTTTTTATTGGAACAGCAATTCTGTTTCGTGGATAAATTCCAAGTTCGATGAAAGGCATAGTCATGTCAAAGGTCTTGCAGTTTCGAGGAACATTGAATTTGACAGTAATTCCTTTGGATACACCCTTGCTTCTCCAAACAGCGCGTTCCAAACATGCATAAACCTGAACATTGAATCCGGTTCTTCCTTTGGATTCAGCAAATGTCTTTCTATGGAAATCCATAAAGGTATTGCAGAAGTTCCTATCTTCCCAGAGTCTATTGAATTCCGAAGTCGCTTTCAAAGAGAAGTCTTTGAGTATTTTGCCCTTTTTGGAAGTAATCTCATCAATCTGCAAAAGAATAGCACGTTTCATACCACTAACCAAATATGCGTGTTCGGAAGGATATATATTACTAACACCCGACAATTCATCCCACCTCTAAAGAGCGTGGGCTTCCTTGTCGGGGATAGGTGATAGATTGGCCAAGGCTCCAGCTTTCCATGTGAGTGATGCTCCAAAGAGTGTAGGCTCAAGGATAACGCTTAGAGGATGGATACACAGGAAAAGGGAGAGCGGAAGCCTAATCTTCGTGATACTGCGCGACTCAACTGGAATAATACAATGCGCAGTTAAGAAGGACAGCGTTGACCAGGAATCATGGAAGTCTGCCAAGGAAGCAAGCATAGAATCTAGCATAGAGGTAAGCGGGACTGTAAAGGAAGATAAGCGAGCCGTGACTGGATATGAGATAGAGTCCCAGTTGTTCAGGGTAGTGCACATCTCCGAACCGTTCCCTATAACGGAATACCAGAGCACAGAACTGCTGCTTGATAAGAGGCATCTTTGGCTCAGGAGCAGACGCATGACTGACATAATGCGCGCGAGGGCATATATCTTCAGGTATATACGCGAGTTTCTGGACAGCGATTCGTTTTATGAGGTTACACCTCCGCTGATAACCAAGGCTGCCGGGGAGACTGGCGCGGATATGTTTGAGCTGGATTACTTCGGGCAAAAGGCATATCTAACCGAATCATCGCAGCTCTATGCCGAAGCAATGATTTTCTCGCTTGAGAAGGTCTATTCGTTCGTGCCCTCTTTCAGGGCGGAGAAATCAAGGACAGTGAAACACCTGGCAGAGTATTGGCATCTTGAGGCTGAGATGGCGCACTATACCTTCTATGAAAATATGGACCTGCAAGAGGAGCTGATATCAAGCGTGGCTAAGAGGCTTGCCAAGGAGCAGGAGGAGATACTTACATCGCTCAATGTGAACAAGGATGACCTGCTTAAGATAAGGCCGCCATTCAAGAGGATAACTTATGAGGAGGCATTGAAAATACTCAATGACAGAGGTGCGAAGCTCAAGTGGGGCGACGACTTCGGAGTTGGTGAGGAAAGATTGCTCACCCAGGATGAGGAAAAACCGGTATTCATACACAGTTGGCCCAAGGAACTAAAGTCTTTTTATATGCCGATAAACCCGCGGGATGAGAGGACTGTCTTGGGATCTGACCTCCAAGCGCCACATGGACACGGAGAGATAGTAGGCGGCAGCGAGAGGATATGGCGCCTTGACGAGTTGATGAATAGAATGCACGAAGTGGAAACTGCCAAGGGGGTAAAATTCAACATGAAGAATTACGAGTGGTGGATAGAGCTCAGGAAGTATGGCTCGGTGCCCCATTCCGGATTCGGCATGGGCGCAGAGCGTCTGATAAAGTGGCTGCTTAACCTTGATCATATACGCGACGCGATACCCTTCCCAAGGATGTCGAACAGGCTTGAGCCTTAGAGTTCGGTATTCTTTCCTTGGCTATGCGCATCACTTTATCAGCAATTCTTGGATCATAAGAATGTAGGTATTGCTTTAACTTTTTCATATCCGCAATAGCTGCAATCCGCTTCAATACATCTTCGCTTAGGTAATGCCTGAAGTATATAAAGTCTATTAGTGTTTTTTCAGTATCTGATACGGGTATCCAGAAGTTTCCGCGCCTGATGAGATCATAGCCGAAGAAGTGTGTCTTCTCTATTCTATGCAATACGTAGTTTCTCCCGTGGAATCCCCTTACGCCATTCCTAACCTTCCTTGGCGTTATTACTACCGGATTTGAACCCTGTTCCCACAAGTTCCTTATGGTAAGCGCGTCTTCAAGCCCATAATAAAACGGAGTAAAAGCAAATCCGACGACCCTGATATCTTCATGAAATGTGTACATTCCTCTTGTTATACGCTTTACCTCATTTCTTCTGGTCAGATTATTGAGCAGGATATATGCATAATCAGGGTTGGCTCCTTGTGCAACTAACATCGACTTCACGTCGTATATGCTGAACGTGGGAAACGATTTGCTTGAAAGGTTTTTCCTTATCTTATTAATGTACTTCACAAAAGTGACCTCTTATGGATTTTACCATACTTTCAAAAGAAGGCGCGGCGCCTGCATACACTATCGACTTTAGACTGCTCTCGTCCACAGGGCTTTTTGCATTGTCCAGGAACCTGCAAATGCGCTTGCTCAGTCTTGGATTGCTGATTATTAGGTTACTTAAATGGTATATGTCATACATATCCCGTATATACATCCTGCTATAGTAGGCGTCCATCTTCTCAAGTATAAAGTCCTCTGTGGACAGGGTAAGTATGCTCATGTATGAGCCGTTCGCCCTTTCGTAGTTCTTTTCAATTGCTGTAGTCTTTTTTTTGTTATTTGTTATCTCAATTTTAACTTCTGTTGAATCTTTTCTCACTGTAAATACGCTGGAGTTGCCAATTACTGTAGCTTTGACTATTATTACACCGTACTTGTTCAGCGCGAAAGAAAGATTTTTTCTTACATCTGCAATTCTTTTGCCGTTTCTTAAGTACAGATCAATGTCATCTGAAAACCTGTTTCCGCCATAACATCTCCATATCGCAGTCCCTCCGTGCAGCACCGCTGAGGGGTCCAAAGAGTATATTGTCTCAATGCAGTTATCCTGCAGTCTGGCTATTTCTATCTGCACGTTGTCTACAAGTTTCTTTTCTATGGGCAGATCCATATAATTAACCTGACTTATACTATTTTATAAGTGTAGTTGAATATATAAACTTTAGCCTTAGCACAATAAACATGCGCCCTGACCAGGACTCGAAATTGTAGGTTAGGGATCATCCAAGGACAAGCATGGTCTTTGTCCTGACAACCCCTTCTTTCAAGTCTATGCCTTTGAGCAATATTTCCTTGAGGTGGTCAGAGCTTTTTGCAATTACCTTGAGTATTATGTCTGCATCTCCAGTTATCAAAGCTCCGTCTCTTACATAGAATATGGACATGAATTCCTTTAGCAGGTCGTCCTGGCTCTTCTCGATCTTCTTAAGCAAGTCCACGTCTATATTAACGAAAATGTATGCCGCTATTGGGAAGCCTGCCTTCTTCCAGTCTATCTCTGCGCGGTAATGTAGGATCACCTTTTCCTTCTCAAGCTTCTTCAGCCTGAAGTGCACAGTTGAGAGAGGAAGCTTCAGCTTCTTTGCTATGTCAGTGTACTTTATTGTGCCGGAATCGACAATCTGGATAAGATCTTCAGTTGTTCCGTCCATAACTGTATATTATCCAATATAGTATTTAAAGATTTGGATTATACTTGTATCTTCTGTAATATTCTTGGAGAAAGGCATATATACGGCTGCAAGAATATATAATCAGATGATATCATTAGCATCAGGCAGAAACTGGTTAAGATAAGGGAGCACCGAGAATTGGATGCTGCAGCGCGAAGAGTCGAATATGCGGCAATGACAGCGCAGAAAGTAGGCGATATTGTTGCCGAGAAGCATGGTGACATGGCGGCTTTGCGCGGGGATATCGACGAGGCAATGGCATGGTACATTGCTGCATTAAGAGATGCAAGCGGCAAGGTCAGAAACATATTCAAGGATACCGATGGAAACGTGCATGGCGAACTGATCAGGATAATGAATACGGGAGTTGTGTACGGCGGCGAGATCTGGTATCACCATGAGATGAGCATGCAGGATAGGAGGGATGTAAACAGGGTAGCAGGGCTGACTGAGAAGATAGACAGGCTCGGTAAAGATGCCAGGTTTTTGAGGCGTTGAAATTGTGCGGCATAGTTGGTATATTCGATTTTGAAGATATGACGGAGATGCGCAGCAGAGCCATGGCAATGTCGAGAACAATAAGGCATCGTGGGCCGGATTGGAGCGGCATATATGCAGATGACAAGGCCATTCTCGCACACGAGAGGCTTTCCATAGTGGACGTAGAGCACGGAGCCCAGCCTCTTGTGGATAAGTCCAATGGCAACGTACTTGCCGTGAACGGTGAGATATACAACCATATGGAGCTGCGCTCTGAATTAAACAAGGAGCACAAGTGGCAGACAAAATCAGACTGCGAGGTGCTCTTGTATCTGTATGATGAGTATGGCCCTGCCTTCATTGACAAGCTGAATGGCATATTCGCATTCGCTCTCTACGACAAGGCAAAAGGCAGTTATCTTGTGGTGAGAGACCATATTGGTATAGAACCGCTTTATATGGGATGGGACGTAAACGGGGTCGTGCACATAGCAAGCGAGATGAAGGCTCTCGACAAGTATTGCGACAGATTGCAGGAGTTTCCGCCGGGTCACTACTATGACAGCAGGGATGGCAGGTTCGTGAAGTGGTATGAAAGACGATGGATGACCGAGATACCAAGCGCAAAGGCAGATCTCCCGGAGCTACGCAGGCAGTTCGAAGCTGCTGTGCACAGGCAGCTTATGTCCGATGTCCCTTATGGGGTGCTCATTTCAGGCGGGCTTGATTCTTCATTAGTAGCGTTTGCAGCATACAAGTACAGCAGGCAGAGGATAGAGTCGGGGGACAGCGAAGAGGCATGGTGGCCTAGGCTGCATTCCTTCTCAGTAGGACTTGAAGGCTCTCCGGATATGGCTTACGCAAGGCAAGTGGCTGCAAGAATAGGCACTGTGCACCACGAGATAATATTTACCATACAGGAAGGCATTGATGCGCTAAGAGACGTAATCTGGCATCTCGAGACCTTCGATACAACGACCATACGGGCTGCAACACCGATGTATCTAATGGCAAGGAAAATAAAGTCAATGGGCATAAAGATGGTACTATCTGGAGAAGGCTCTGACGAGCTTTTTGGAGGCTACCTCTATTTCCACAAGGCGCCCAGTGCCAGGGAGTTCCATGAGGAGCTGGTTGAAAAAGTTGGCAACCTAAGCAAGTACGACTGCCTAAGGGCGAACAAGTCCACTGCCGCATGGGGCCTTGAGACAAGGGTGCCTTTCCTTGACAAGATATTCGTAGATTACGTTATGAGCATCTCCCCGGAGGAGAAGATGTGCAAGGACAGCCTGGGCAGGCCGAGGATTGAGAAAGATCTGCTAAGGAGGTCTTTTGAGGGTGTATTCCCTGATTCGAGTGTACTTTGGAGGCAGAAAGAGCAGTTCTCTGATGGTGTTGGTTACGGATGGATAGACCAGCTCAAGAAGTTTACAGAAGCCCACGTTACTGACGAGATGATGGCTAGCGCTGCGGAAAGATTCCCTGTGCAGGTACCGACATCAAAAGAGCAGTATTATTATAGAACTATATTCGATGAGCTTTTCCACAGCAAGTCAGCTGCATCAACTGTTCCAGTAGGCCCATCGGTGGCATGCTCTACCCCAAGAGCCATGAAATGGAGCGAGGATTTTGCAAAGATGGTGGACCCTTCAGGCAGGGCTGTAAGGGGAGTGCACAAGCAGTCAGTATGACTGCAATACAACAAAAATCTTATTAAGGCAGATTGCAATATAGGATTGTGAGTTCCATGGCAGATTTTTTATATCCTGAGGGTGCAAGCCGGATTG
Source organism: Microcaldota archaeon (assembly GCA_021804105.1). Classification (GTDB taxonomy): domain Archaea; phylum Micrarchaeota; class Micrarchaeia; order Micrarchaeales; family CABMGC01; genus JAKAVK01. The sequence continues at coordinate 25,857 of JAJZKP010000011.1, forward strand.
TAGTGTCATGCTCAGACAGGAGACTGAGTGCATATCTGGACAGTGAGTTCAATGACGGAAAGACAGTATTTATGCGAACGGCTGGAGCCGATGTGACCAACATTGCAGATACGCTTGTGAAACTGGTGCATACCGACACTGAGGGAAAGAACCATGCAATTAGGCAGGTTGTAGTGTTGACCCATACAGATATGGGAGACGTAACGAAAGGGTGCGGATGGGCGGGCAGGCTTGCAGTAGAGGAAGACGCAAAGATACATGGGAAAGAGCTCGATTCTCATTTCATAGGAGATGCCCAGATAAACCAGTTCATAGAAAATGGGTATACTAGCAGGGAGCAGATAGAAATGGGCAACAAGAACGTGCAGAAGAAGGCCCTTGGCAGCAGGATTGGCAGCAGCAGTGTAGGCTATTCTACAGACACCATAGACACGTCAGGAATACCAACTGAAGACGAACTGGAGCACGTACTTGTCATAACTAGGCCTTCGGTTGCAAGATACTCTGACATGGCGAAGAGGCTCAACAAGAACCATGAGGACATGACAACCATAGGCAAGTTCAATGCATATTACTCACAAGTAGGCACGCTTGAAGAGGCACTAGTAGATGCAAGGCTCTTCACAGGGGCGCTTGGCATACAGGATGTGCGGGTGCTGGCGCAGGACCAGCATGACAATGAGATCATGAGATCCTGGGCAGAACAACTGCACAGGCAGGACTTCATGAAGAGCGTAAAGCTAACCCTTGTCACCACACGCGGCAACGACAGCAACAAAGCGAAACTCAAGACCTGACTAGTATATAAAGGAATTAGGAGCACACACTTGAAGGAATGGACGGACATGACGGGATTTGAACCCGCAACTTACGGCTCCGCAAGCCGCCGTGCTATCCAAGTTACACCACATGTCCATTGCAGTAATACCTTTCCGTTCGGGTATATTTATAACTAACGTTTTTGTTTTTACGACGTAAAATAAGATGGCGCGGAGCAGGATTTACAAGATATGGCTTGTCTTTCTGGAGATTGTCGACGTATTTTCTGCTAGGTTCATGTAATTTGCTGACGGTAGCCGAGGAGAGGATATAAAAAGATTCCTATCGTATACATAGTTAGGTGAATGAATGGCAGAAAGACTAACAAGCGAAAAAGTAGAGAGGGAAGATGGGTATCTATATTTCCTTGGTAAGGATGGATACGCATGGAGAACTCCTATGAAGAACAACCCTAGGGGCAG
>JAJZKP010000002.1 GCA_021804105.1 Microcaldota archaeon
CCAGTATGCGATTGTTACCGGAGCACCGAACTTGTAAACATCAAGCCCGCTCTCCCCCACAGCGGCAGAGTATATCGATGCGGCATGTATGACCTTGCACCTTACCCCAAGCTTTTTCGCAGTCTCTATTAGTGTAGCATAGTGCGTTGTAGCTATTAGCGGATCCCCAGGCACGAGAATTACTATATCTTCCTTTGCGGCAGGCAAAACAATGTTTCTGGCATCCTCCTCAAGTTCCGATCTGCCAACTTCCAGTATCTCACCTCCTACAGCATTCTTCAGGTAGTCAAGGTATCCTGCTGAAACAAAAAGCGTGTACTGCTCTATGAGCACCTTGTCTGCTTCAATCGCCGCCTGGAGTCCACGTACGGGAATATCCCTGACCTCAAGGCCCAGGCCTACAAGTATAAGCACACTAATCCCTTATTCCGTTGGGGGTTATTTTTATGACTGCCTCGGCTTCCGGCATACTTGGCGAGTCAACAAGCCTGACTATCCTTTTCTCCTCCTTGCTCTTCCTCATATAAAGCCTAGTCGTTGCGGCGTGTGCCACTATATTGCCACCTACAGGCGTTGTCGGGTCGCCGAACAGTATGGCAGGATTGTCCATTACCTGATTGGTTATGTAGACTGCAAGGCCATGCGAATCCGCAAGGCTCTGCAGCTTGTGTATGTGTGCATTGAGCTTCTGCTGCCTCTCCCCCAAGGCTCCTCTCCCCGGATACTCAGACCTAAAGAGGGACATGAGCGAGTCAACCACCACCAATTTGATGTTCTTCTCTTTTATCGTCTTGTCTGCGCGTTCTATTGCAAGGATCTGTTGGTCTGAGGAGACTGCCCGCACCACGCTTATGTTATCTAAAGCCTTGGCAGTGTCGAGCTCTGCCGCTTTTGCTATTGCCTCGATCCTCTCCGGCCTGAATGTGCCTTCCGTGTCAATGAACAGAACTCCTCCATCAAGTCCTCCCTTGCCAACCGGAAGCTGTACGTTTACGCAGAGCTGGAATCCCAGCTGGGTCTTTCCTGAAGCGAACTTTCCATACACCTCGGTTATGCCGTTTGCCTCTACGCCTCCTCCCAGGATCTCATCGAGGCTTGCAGCCCCGGTGCTTATCCTGCCCAGCACCTTCCTTCTCTCATACACTTCCGAAGCAGATGAGAACTCCAGCGTTGTGGCTTGTTTTGCTGCTTCCACTGCTTTCTTCGCGGCCTCCAGGCTCATTCCCGTAGCATCAGCCAGGTCGGAAGGCACGGCCACCGCTATGCTGTCCAGGCTGTCGAAGCCTGATGCCTTGAGCTTTTCCGCCGTGGTTGGGCCTATTCCAGGCAGGTCCTCTATCGACTTGATCGATTTCTCCTTGGCCATATCCCGCACCACTTGTTTTTTATCGTAATAAAAGAAGCATATCCCTATGGCGGGGAAAACATATAAACCTTATTAATCCAACTAAAGCAAGACAAAATGGCTTAGGCTGAGCAAGAAAAAAGAGGAAGAGGCCAACGCGTGCAAGCACGCGCTGGCAAGGCGACCAGTTTTCCCTTCCTACAATAGAGAATTCGTAATGTGATATGATAAATTCAAACTTATAAACCTTTCCAAATAGCGGAATTTTTCATAAACATGGAAATATCATGAGAACCTTTCTAACACTTAACATTGGAGGAGTGCTCTCTGCCATTACCCTTGGCATTGTACTGCTCTACCTGGGCTGGGTCAGCGGAGAGGACTTTACCTTGTTGCTCGTAATGGTCTATTTCCTTATACTCTCAACGCTGGTTACCCGCACCGGACAGGAGAAAAAAGAAAAGATGGGCGTGTACGAACGAGGCCGCGGCTGGAAGAATGTCTTCGCCAACGGCATCGTGCCAGTAGTGGTGGCATCGCTCTTCCTTGTCAGCATCTATCAAGGCCATACAAATATGATTCTAATAGCTGCCTATGTGGCCAGCATAGCCGCAATAACCGCGGACAAGTTTGCCAGCGAGATAGGCATACTCAACGGACGGCCGACAATGCTACTGACGCAACGGCCTGCGAAAAAGGGCGAATCCGGAGGCGTCACATCACTCGGCACAACAGCAAGCCTGATCGGCGCTTTCCTGATAAGCATTTGCATGATAGCGCTCAATATGCCGATACTTTATGTAGCTGTAGCTACAGTCTCGGGCTTCCTAGGGAGCATGGTGGATTCGGTCTTCGGCTATTTTGAGGAACGCGGCATAGGCAATAAGTACACATCGAACATGGCATGCGCCGTAACAGGAGCAGTGATCACGTTTATCATATTATCCCTATAATGGTTTATTGCATTCAGCCTCAAAGCCGCATCGCAGTATTCATGCTGTCATGAGACATGCCTCCGGGCGCAAGGTATTAATACTTGATTCTCGGAACAGATTCAGGCGACGTGATTCTGATGGGAATTTTTGGACTATTCGGCAAGAAGGATGTCAAGGCTGATCTCGGCAAGGCGCTTCCATACGCGATAACTACTGCATTTACCCCTTACCGCTTGCAGGCTAACACCAGAAGCAATGCGACTCTGTCGGTGAATGTAAAGAACCTGACCAACGAGCCTGTGATGGCTTCCATAGTGGTTGAAGTGCCCGATAAGCTGAGCCTTGACCAGACAGGATTCTCGAAGCAGAAGGAGATTCGGATAGGCATACTGGGCCCAAGCGAGCAGAGGGAGTCGCACACGGAAATCTATAGCAGCGTTGGCACCGACAAGGGAGAATACACCCTCGGCATAACCGCATTCGTGCACTATCGCGACTATGCGCACGTGCTGAACGCCGCGAAGAAGAGGACTATTCTCCAGGTAGTCTGAACCTTTGCAGGAAACCATTTTAAGCTTCATATCCTTTTAGAGAAAGGATTGGATGGCCATTATCGCAGGTAGGCTCAGGCAGCCTGCCTTGCACGAAGAGATTGCGGCAAGATACGGCCTTGGCACAGAGCACCTTGCATCAGGGGGCCTCACCGGCGGACCCCATCTGCTTTACCGGTTTCCCAATGGCTACAATCTCTATGTGTCCGCATTTCGCGATACGAGCGGCAGGCACTTCTTCAGGGCCGGACTTGTCGATCATTGGACCAGGCCAATTGAAGATCCATGCATTTATATTAACAAGGAATCGCTGAGCCTGCGCATGCTCCAGGTGAAGAGCATGCCTGAAGACCACTCTGCAGGACCATGCGCAGACCTTGGCTCCGGAGTCCTGCTCAGTGAGATAATAGACTTAGCAAGAAGCTAGGGGTTATGCCATGGCGCCAAGGGAGATAGAGCGGTTTACAAGCATCAAAGACATCGTGGCTAAGACAAGGCGCGGTGAGCTGCAGGCGGACGCTGCTGCAAGACTAGGCCTTAGCACCGAAGGCCTGACAGCAACACCTATGCTAACGGAAAACAAGTTTGTATACAAGTTTGCCAATGGCTATGGCTGCGAAGTAGCCCCAAATGGCAATGCAATATGCGTGCAGGATCTTCCGCAGTTAGGGATTCCTTCTGACTGCTATTGCGATACATACAACCCCGAGAGGGTTAGGCGCTTCCTTTCTGCCGAAGATGCCAACGCATACCTCACGCGCCTCAGGAACCTTCCGCGAATGTTCTCCGGTGCCCCAGGCGTCAGGCTTATAGACATAGGCATTGACGTAACCAAGATGGATAAATGATTACTGCTGTTTTGGCTGCCCAGTTTGCACCGTCTTCTGGGCCGCCTGCGTTTTCGGTTGGTTTATCTTATTCACCACTCCCTGGAGTGTGCTAGCCACATCAGTTCCCTTCTCCGTGAGGAAAACCCTCTTTGCCCGTCCATGCCTCTCAGTGGCTACGATCCCTGATTCCTCGCATCTGCTTATGAACCTGCTGGTGTGTACATATGTGACATCTGCTGCTCTTGCAAGGTCCGAGATGTGCCATTCCTTGGAAGTATTTGAGAGAGCCAGCAGGAGCCTGAGCTGCTTGTCCTTGAAAAGCAGGTTACCTATAGAATCGGCCATCGTCAACTACCTCAACTGCACATCCAACATTTACTGTATATTGTGGTACTGATACCCATAATAAGAGCAGTTTTCTCTCGCAAACCTTTATAAATTCTATGATTTCAATAGGTACTGAGCGATCAGAGAAAAGGTGTATGATATGGTAAAATATGTGATTGCCGAACAGTTGGTAGGCAAGGAAGTCGTCACTGCGGATGGATTCGACCTGGGCAAGTTTGTCGATGCAGAGATAAACGAGGTAAATGGCAAGCTTAGCGCCCTCATAGTCGAGCCAAATGTGGATAGCGAGTACGTGAACAGGCTGAGCATAAAGGAAGGTAAGCTCAAGGTTCCGTATACGAGCGTGATGGCTGTCAATGACTATATCGTAATTGACAAGAAAGGTTTGTAATGCGCCGATTGGTGATCTCGTTATAATTGCCGGCGGCGACGAGGCGGGCCGCGGCGCCGTAATCGGTCCCCTTGTTGTTAGTATAGTAACAATACAAAAAGGAAGGGAAGGGAAGCTATCTAGGATAGGAGTCAGGGACTCCAAGCTACTCACCCGCAAGAAAAGGGATTACTTATATGATGAGATATGCTCGCTTGCAGAAGATGTCAAGGTATATAAAATAAGCGAGGAGGAGATAAACCGGGCCATGGCCGCTGGCATGTCGCTTAATGAGCTTGAGGCGCTACATTTTGCGAGGCTGATAGACCAGACATCGGTAGCCCCAGAAAGGATATACCTTGATTCTCCGGATGTGGTCTCGGAAAGGTTTGGGATAAGAGTGAGCCTCTTCTCCAAGAGGCGGCTGCGCGTCAACGGTGTCAAGCACGAGAAGGCCCTAGGTGCAGACTCGGATGAGAAGGCTATAAGGGTTATATCGGAACACAAGGCCGATATAATTTATCCTGTAGTCTCGTGTGCCAGCATAATATCAAAGGTGACCCGGGACAACGAGCTAGACGGCCTTCGCGAGAGGCTGGGCATGGACATAGGCTCCGGCTATCCTTCGGATAAGATCACTATAGATGCAATAAGGGCAAACCTGCACAATAAAACTTTCGGGCAGTACATGCGCGAGAGATGGAAGACACTGAAGAACATAAGGCAGAGCAAGATAGACGACTTCTTCAACTGATCATATGCCTATAAGAGTTGCATTCTACGGGGAGAGAGGGGCATACACGGAAGAGGCAGCAATGGCAACGTTTGGGAAGGCTGCACGGTACATGCCTGAGAGATACATCTCTGATGTATTCGATGCTGTCGAGAACGGCGCAGACTACGGCGTAGTACCAATAGAGAATTCCATAGAGGGACCGGTAACGCAGACCTATGACCAGCTGTCCGACTTCAAGCTCCATATTACCGGCGAGATAATACTGCGCATAAGCCACTGCCTCATAACGAATCCGGGAGTCAGGCTCCCTGAGATACGTAAGGTATATTCGCTCCAGCAGGCGCTCGGGCAGTGCAAGGAATACCTGCAGAAGATGAAAGTTGAAACAATACCATATTTCGATACCGCAGGCAGTGTAAAGATGCTAAAGGAGAGCAGAATCCCTGGAGCCGCTGCTATAGCGAGCAGCAGGGCAGCCAAGATATACGGAATGAAAGTGCTTGCAAGAGGCATAGAGACAAACAAGCGGAACTACACCCGGTTCTTCATAGTCTCGAAGACTGAGTTGAAGGGTCGCGGCAACAAGACATCGATAGTATTCACGCTCAAGAGCTTGCCAGGATCGCTCTTCAACGCTCTCGATGCATTTGCTAAGAGCGGGGTGAACCTGACGTATATACAATCAAGGCCGGTCCTGGGCCAGCCATGGACATACAGCTTCTATGTCGACTTCGACGGTGACAAAGGCGATAAAAAGGTGAAAAGCGCGCTCAAGGATCTAAAGAAAGCAACGAACTCGATAAAAGTGCTGGGATCGTATAAGAGAGCAGAGGGGTGGCTCAAATGAGGATTGCAATAATCGGCGGATCCGGTGAGATGGGGGAATGGTTCGCAAGGTTCTTAAAGAAGAAGGGCCACGACGTTGTCATTTCCGGAAAGCATTATGGAAAGGTTCTCAAGAAAGCAAGGAATCTCGGCGTGAAAGCAGCAAGGAATAACATCGAGGCTCTTGACGGTGCAGACCTTGTCATAATATCGGTGCTTATGTCGAGTTTTAAAGATGTGGTAATCGAGATAGCTCCATTCCTGAAGAAAGACCAGGCGGTTATCGATGTCACCTCGGTAAAGGAGCTTCCGGTCAGGATAATGCACAAGTACCTCAGGAAATCCACAGTGCTAGGCACCCATCCTATGTTCGGGCCCAGCGCAGAGGCCAAGGGCCAGAATTTCATACTCACCCCAACCACCAATGCAGAAAGGAGATTTGCAAAGAATTTCGCCCTGCTCTTGAAGGGATACGGGTTCCGCGTTCACATGCTCTCTCCCCGGAAGCATGATGAAATGATAGGAGCAATCCTCTCGCTGACCCATTTTGTCGGGCTTGTTACTGCAGACACGTGGAAGGAACTCAGGATAGAACGTTACATAAACACGAGCAGTACTAGCTTCAGGTTCCTGCTCCAATTTGCCAAGAGCGTAGTTGACTCAAGTCCCGAGCTGTATTCTTACCTGCAGATGGATGTGCCAAACGCGAGGGCAGTGGAAAAGAAGTTCGTCAGCAACGCCGAAGCATGGTCTCAGATGGTGGTGAAGCAGCAAAGGTCAAGTTTCAAGAAGAAGATGCGCTTCCTTAGCGACTACCTTAACAGACTTGCGGATTAGCACCCTAGTATGCTAAAGCTATTTACGCTTCCCTATCGTCTTGTGAAAATACCAGCACCCCAAACATTGTTCCTGCACGCTCCCATAATGGCATTGCCCATGCATATAACCCATAAAAAGTTCTGCTCCGTGCATCTGGCCCTGGATCATACATAAATACCCGCGTCAGCCACCTCTCCCTCCTGCCTCTTTGGCCGTGTTACTGCATTCACATACCGAGATTAAGTTTCCCGCAAAATCATAATATTTAAATAGTAAACTCCGGTTCTGCTTACCTGGTTTCCACTCAACTTCAACAATCGGTTTAAATACCTTGCTTTAACTCTATATACCAGCAATTGTGTCCATAGGCTCATTGCTGCACAACATGTTGTGTGTTGGTCGACTAGCTGACGTGGGTGTCTATATGTCCGAAACCGAGAAAAAAACCGAGATTCTTGAACAAACAAAAAACCTTAACGAAGAAGGCGCAGTGATACTTCCAAAGGAGACTCTTGACTACTTCGGGGGTGATGAGATAAGGGCCAGGGTCTTCTACGAGAAATACGCCCTAAAGGATGAAAACGGCAAGATAGTCGAGAAACTGCCCCAACAGATGTGGGAAAGAGTCGCCAGGGAAATTGCCTCGGTTGAAACAACCCCTGAAAAGAGGCAGGAATGGCTTGAGAAGTTCAAGTGGCTCCTGGGAGATTTCAAGTTCCTCCCTGGGGGCAGGATCATGTTCGGTGCAGGACAGGCAAGGAAGTCAACCCTGCTCAACTGCTATGTCATACCAATCAAGGAAGACTCAATAGAGGCCATCTTCGACTGGTGCAAGGAGGCAGCAAGAACCTACAGCTATGGCGGAGGAGTAGGAACTGACATATCAATACTCAGACCTAAGGGTGCACCGGTAAACAACTCCGCAGTCCACTCAACCGGGTCCACTTCATTCATGAACATATTCAGTGAGACTACGCACACCATAGGCCAGTCAGGAAGGAGGGGCGCGCTCATGATAACCATAAACGTGGACCATCCGGACATACTAGACTTCATCAACATAAAAAAGGACCTCATGTCGGTGAGGTACGCCAACATAAGCGTAAAGATAACCGACGAGTTTATGAGGGCTGTAGAGGCAGATACCGACTTCACGCTTAGGTATAACAACAAGGTAATAGGAGAATATGATAAGAAGGTGAGGGCCAGGGATATCTGGAATACGCTTGTATCGTCTGCCAGAGACTGGGCCGAACCAGGCCTGATCTTCTGGGACCAGGTGAAGAGGTACTCTCCAAGCGAGTACAATGGCATGGATGTGGTGGGCACCAACCCCTGTTCTGAGCAGCCGCTCCAGGGCTACGGCGCCTGCGACCTCGGAAACATCAACCTTTCCTCATTCGTTGCTGGCTCATTCACTGACAAGGCGACTCTGGACTGGTCATCATTGGAGAAGACAGTTAGGTATGGGGTCAGGTTCCTCGACGACGTGCTTGATTACAACATGGACAAGCACCCGCTCAAGCAGCAGACCGAAGCAGCAAGGAGCAGTCGAAGGATAGGGGTAGGAGTCACCGGGCTCGGAGACATGTTCATCAAGCTGAAGATAAAATATGACAGCGACCAGGCGCTTGCATTCACAGACGACCTATTCAACAAGATCGAGCACATAGCGTATGATGAGAGCATAGAAATAGCCAGGGAGAAGGGCTCGTTCCCGCTCTTCGACAAGGAGAAGCACCTTGCCATGCCATTCGTGAAGACCCTCGCCCCGGAGACGCAGCAGAAGATAAGTGCGTACGGGCTTAGGAACGTGGCGATACTGACCGTTCCTCCTGTCGGCAGCGGCTCGGTGCTAGCAGGCACATCAAGCGGAATAGAGCCTGTATTTGCGTTCTCGTACACAAGAAGAAGTGAGTCTCTCAGCCAGGAGTTCTTCAAGGTTTATCACCCGCTCGCCCTGGAATACATGAAACTTGCCGACCTGAAGGACGATTCCCAGCTTCCCGACTTCTTCATACCTTCCCACAAGATCAACGCTGACTTTAGGGTGAAGATGCAAGGCACCATACAGCGCCATATAGACAGCGCAATATCATCAACAGTCAATCTGCCCAAGGAGACTACTGTGGAACAGGTGGGGCAGATCTACATGCAAGCCTGGAAGGCTGGATGCAAGGGCATAACCGTATACAGGGAGGGCTCAAGAGAAGGAATTCTTATAACAGACGAAGAGGCATCTAAACAGAAGGAAAAGACTGAAGAGAGCGCAGAGTCACACCATCTCGCCCTAGAGCCATGGAAAAGGACAAGGCTTCTTGTAGGCCAGACGGTCAAGATAAAGATGCCCCAAGGCGCGCTCTATATCACGGCCAACATGGATGAGAACGCGGTAATGCGCGAGGTATTCATCAACCTCGGCAAGACTGGGAGCGAGGAGAAGAGCTATGCCGAAGCCATAGGCAGGCTGATAAGCAAATACCTGCAGATCGGCGGGGACATAAGGGAAGTCGTGGACTCGCTGAAGGGCATAAAGTCCAACTCGTCGATCTCGTGGGACCAGGGAATGAAGATATACAGCGTCCCCGACTCAATAGCCAAAGGGCTTGAGGTCATGCTAGGCATGCAGGCCCCTGTCTATGCCGCGCCCCTTTCGAAGGACTCAACCACCAAGATAATAACCACAGGGCAGCAGATGCCCATAACTGGCACTGAGAACGAGACGCAGAAGCGCTTGGAAATCTGTATCTCCTGCGGCGAGCGCACAGTGGCTCATGAGAACGGCTGTTATGTTTGCAAGATGTGCGGGTACACAAAGTGCGACTGAAGTTAGAGCCGCCTGCCCGCATCTCTGCGCTATTGGATGTAGGCAATGAGATGCCCTTACTGCAGGTCAGAGAACACCGAAGTCATTGATTCCCGCGATACCGTGAATGGGGAGAGCATACGGCGCAGGAGGGAGTGCACATCGTGCGGAAAGAGGTTCACTACCTATGAGAGGGTAGACCTGGCCGAAATAACCGTAATAAAGAAAGACTCAACCAGACAACCATTCGACAGGGTCAAGATACTAAATGGCATAGTCCATGCATGCGAGAAACGGCCCGTCAGTATGGAGCAGGCAGAGGCAATCGTCGATAAGATAGAGAGCAAGATCCGGGCCAGTGGCATACACGAGATAGAGAGCAGGAGAATAGGGGATATGGTGGTAAAGGAACTCTTCAGGCTTGACCCTGTTGCGTACATAAGATTTGCCAGCGTGTACAACAACTTCGATTCCCCGGAGGAGTTCAAGAAGGCAGTGCTGCAGTTCAAGAATGCAGGGCGTCAGAAAGGTAGGGCTAGGAGACCTGCACGTTAATGTTCCCATAGATTGTGTGCGGCAGGTTCGAGTCCTGCTCTGTATAATTGATTATAAGATAGCCTAGGAAACTGGACCCTACCTTCCCTGAAAATGCATGACCGGCAGAGTAGCACTGGACTGCCATGGTGTAATTGTTTCCTATATCAACAGTTACCTGGTTGGACGGAGGATTATATGGCTTCTCCATTATCATACTCGATATCGTAGTATTTGAGTTGCATCCTGCCGCGGTCATGTTCACCGGGGATCCGGTCGTCTGTAATATCGTGAAAGAGAGCAGTCCATTCTGCGACATGTATAGATTTGTGCATGAGAACCCTGCAGGAAGCACACAGGTAGTCGAGGGAGCGGGGTTGAAGATCTGAAGGTAGAACAAGACCGCACCAACTATGGCTATTACCACGAGCGCCCAGCCGTAAGTTGTTATATACTCCATTGCGGACTGAAGCCTGTATGCTGCCATAGCTTCTACTTATGGCAGTGACGCTTAAATGCCTAACTATTCTGTCCGACCTAGCCGCAACTTCAGCTGTATAAGCCTGTACCTGCATCTTCATGTCATGCGGTAATTACCGTGCACGAATCCTTCTCTACTATCATCTCCTTTTCTGACTGCGCCACCATGCCGCCTTTCTTCTCTACCAGGACCGGGAAGGTCTCCAATGCGCCCGCATAGGAAAGTTCCGCAAGTGCCCTTCGTATAGCAAAGTCGCTCAGGCCTTTCATTTCCTTGTTAAGCCATCTTCCCGCAAAAGGATAAGTGAGATAGTTCTCCTCTATGAACGCCGAAACGCTCCTTGTCTCGCCAGACCTTACTGCAGCATCCCCTGTCTTCTGGAATATCTCCACTGTCTCTCCTTCCCTCACCAGACCTTCGCCATTGGTTATGAAGGGCTCAATAGCAATGACTTGCCCTTCCTCAAGTTCTGTAGTGTCGCCGTTATCATAATTAGGTATAAATACGTCTGCATGCAGCTCATGCTGCTCGACCCCATGGCCTCCAAGGTTCCTTATAGGAACAAAGCCCGCGGATCTTGCGACCTTTTCTATCTCCTTCCCTATCTCATTGACTTTCCTGCCTGCCTTTACCATGCCTATCGCAGTCTCTAGGGCAGTCTGGCTTGCCTCAACAAGTTTGCCGTAATTCCCAGAGAGATCTACAGTGACTGCGCAGTCACCCAAATAATGACCTTTCCTGGCCCCAACGTCCAGTTTAACCAGCCCATTCTCAGGCACGACCGACACATCATCGAATGTAGGGGTGTAGTGCGCGGCGCTCTGGTTTATCGATATATTCACCGGAAACGCAAGCTCGAATCCCTTGCCCCTGATGTATCCTTCCACCGCTTCAGCTATGTCCAGCAATCCTACCCCGGCCTTAACAAGGCCCTTTCCGTGCAACAGCGCCTCATACGAAGCCTTCCCAACCTCCTTTATTGTCCCGTAATCGTAGTCGTCCTTTTTCTCCATAGTCAAAGCCTCTTCTGGGACCCTCCCTGAGCAAGTTCCTCCTCCGTGAATCCCAATTCTTTAAGTATCTTCAGCGTAGCCGGCAACACCTGGTGCTTTATGTAATATTCCGGATCGTAATCCTTGGCAAAGTCCTCAAGTACCGCCTTCTCAGATATCGAAGCTCCTTTCCTGGTTATGATATAGCCTATCGTAGCCCCTTCAACCTGGTCCTTGGTCTTCAAGCCTTCCTTGACTGCGCGCTTAGCAGCCGCAAGTTCCGGCGACTTAGAGTCGTAGCTGTCTATGCCTTTCCTAAGCTGGGTATATATGACAAGGTCCTTCAGCTGAGTGTTCCCGGATTTCAGCTGCGTTATTACTTCCTTGACGATAGAGACGGCCTTCTCCTTGCTTCCCTCATGTAGTACTGCTTCAAGCACTTTCTTCTGTGCCTCCCTTGCCACGAACGACCAGTCCCTGCGCACAAGCTCAAATCCTTTTATCTTTATCCTTCCAGATTCTGATAAAAGGGCATACTTCTTCTTAGCCCCCCTCGAATCGTCTCCGCTACCCTTTTTGCCGACGAACACGCCTCTCACGTAAAAGTCCTCAAGCTCAAGCTCCATTGATTCAGGCAGCGACTTGTTGACCGCCTTCAGGAAATTAAGCGCGTCTTCCTTTGTCTTCTCCCCTAGTAGTATGAAAAGCGAGTCCGTATCGCCATAGAGCACCCTGAAGCCACCCTTCTCAGCCTCTTCCATTGCCCTGTTTATGTAAAATCTGCCGAATGCAGTGACGCTGCTTGCACATTCTCTGTGGTACCAGCGCGAGCGTGCATAGCCAAGGTATCCATAAAAGGAATTTGCAAGTATCTTCAACGCCTGCGACCTTGCTGCAAGCTCCTTGCTGTCCGGATTCTTCTTGTATGCTTTCTTTACTGCGGTCCTCTCTGCCACAAGCATCCTGAGTGCCTTTGGCACTATGCCCATCGGGCTTTTCTTGAACTTGGTGCCGTCAGGGGATTCGTAATACTCAGGGCAGTCCTTGCATATGGTTGACGGGTCTATGTTATGCGCTATTATTATCGAAGGATACAGCCCCCTGAAGTCGAATACGGCTATGTTATCATAAATTCCCGCGTCAGGAGTCTTTACGTACGCGCCTTCAAACGGATTGGCCAGCCTGTTTGCTATATCCGATTCGCTTGGCTTGTTCGGTATGAGCTCGTTGTTGTTCCTCGCATACCTCATAAGCAGGTACTCCACCAGCTGGCCTGTTGTGGAGATCGCCGCCTCTCCCAGAGTGGTGCCGGTAACCTTGGCAATTTCCACCTCCAGAGGTAGGAAGAACTCGTACAGCTTCTCCAGCGCCAGCGAGTCGCTGAGCGAATACTCTGCAAGCTCCTCAAGCATCTCCCTGCCACCATCCCACATCTGCCAGATATTCTTCTTCTCTACAGTTACCTTGGTATCGCCTACGATTGATCTGTACACTTCTCCAAGTGTAAACCTGTTTATCTTGAGAAGTTTCTCCGAGGCGCCTACTATAGAAACGAACTTAGTCACATTGTATACATCAAGGTTGGTTCTTCCTGGTATCTTGACTGTCTCAAGCAGGCCGTGGTGCTCCTGTTTTGGATCTTCTCCATACCTTGTTATATCAAATTTGGTACCCGTCTTTTCGGCCCTCTTTAGCAGGTACGGCAGGTCGAAGTTCGATGAATTGTAACCAGCAATTATATCTGTATTATTCTTCTTCACCACCTCAGAAAACGCGTCTATCATTTCCTTTTCCCCAGGCAAGCATACCACAAACGGCTTGTCTATCCGCTTTGTAGTGAGCACTTTAGCATCCTTCCCATTGGTGTAGCTTATCATTATCGAAGGGTCCAGGTCGGGTTTCGGTACTACTCGCGGGTTATAAGTCTCAATGTCGAAGCAGATATAATTGAACTTGAATCCGCGTACTTCAGACGGTGCTATAGCATCGACTACTAACCTCTCCCCGTCCCTGTGCGCCTTGGCCTTCACCCCAAACATCGGCGAAATGTCTTTGTCTATGAGATACCTCTTCCAGAAAACGACATCGTATTCGTAGACCTCGCCAAACTCCTTGAGGTAGTCGCTGAGCTTAGGCACATGTCTTGTGTTGCTCACTTCAATTCTGTAGGCCCTGACTATCTGCCCTCTGAGGCCTATCTCGATTTTCTTAACTTCCTTTGCAGCTATCTCCTCGCTGTTGTCAAGAATCTTTATCCCTTTCAGAACCTTCTCGTCTGTATTGGAGCTGCTTGGAATCAGATAGAAATATGGATAGAAAGAGAAATCAAAGAGGCAAAAGGACTCTTCCCCTCTCCTAAGGGTCAGCCTTATCACGCTCCTGTTGTCCAGATTCGAATAACCTGCGTCAATTAATATTCCTTCTAACTCTAATTCCTCCATGCCCATCCTACAAACTGCAAAGCGGCGAGCTGAGAAGATCAGGCTGTCGGCTCAAGCTTAGCTCTGGAAAGCGGCAAAGGCGCTGCGAAGCCTATCGAATAGGCAACTAGCGTCCCCCTGGCGCCACATTCAAAGTTAAGCAGGTTTATGACGTCCTCAGCGTATCTCAATGGCAAGGTCTTCTTCTCCTTCCACGTGGAGGTTATCTCGTCTGCGTCCTTCTTGTTCTCCTTTGAGAGCACATTTCCCGTTATCTTAAGCTGGCCTATCTCCTTTGCCCCGGCGCCTTCATATACTGCAGTAAAAGTGAATCCTACCGTGACACTGTCCTTCTCAACCTTGACATCCTCAAAGTTAATATTGAATTTCATGTTTCCTATAGCTTCGCTGACTTTTCTATCTGCTTCTACCCTGGTTACTTCTAATCCTGTTATCATTTAATCACTCCAATAACCTATGTAATTCAAGATTTATAAATGCAATGCCGGCATAGCCATAAATTGATATGCTGTCCATCTCTTATTCAAACAAGGGCATGTGGCGTAACTTGGATAGCGCATCGGGCTTCGGACCCGAGGGTTGCGGGTTCAAATCCCGTCATGCCCGTCAATTAAGGAATGGATTCAAATGAAGATAAACTTGGGATCTAAGAACGTGGCAAAAGTAGAGGCTCTGAAGGACACAATAAAGAGCTACAGCATGTTTAACGGAGCGGAATTGGAAGTTATCGAGGTTGACTCTGGCGTTTCTGCGCATCCAACCTCAATTGAGGAAACCATGCGTGGAGCAATGAACCGCGCCAGGAACAGCTTCGGTGAATGCAATTATAGCTTCGGCATAGAATCCGGATTAATGGCTGTGCCTTTTACCAAGACGGGCCGGATGGAAACCTGCTCCTGTGCAATATACGACGGAAGGAATATCTACTTCGGCCTTTCCTCTGCCTTTGAGTATCCTCCACAAATCACAAGAATGATTCTTGAAGGAATAGAGGCAAGCGAGGCGTTCCGCAAGGCAGACATAACTAACCATGTCAAGCTGGGCAACACCGAAGGCGGCATTATAGGTCTGCTTACCAAGGGCAACGTGAGCAGGAAAGAGTATACGAAGCAGGCCATAAACAACGCACTGATCCAGCTTGAGAATCCGGAGCTCTATAAATAATCCATGGGCATGTAGTGTAACTTGGATAGCACGGCGGCTTCCGGAGCCGTAAGTTGCGGGTTCAAATCCCGTCATGCCCGTACCGGCCCGGTGCAATGCATCAAGCACATCTCAGAATCCTAATCATCCGAGTTATTCCTCCTCCTTGTAAATGCCTTTTTTATATGCTTTATTGCAAATGGTAACTCATGGGGCGTGGAAAACAAGAAGCTAGGTCAGGCAGTAAGCATGCAGGTCTGACCTCTGGAGAAGCCAAGAGGCTTACGGAGAAATACGGATACAACGAGATAACGGCGAAGAAGAAGAATCCCATCCTCCTGCTTGTTAGGAAATTTTACGGACCGGTTCAGCTGCTGCTCTGGATCGTAGCAATAATATCCCTAATAACCGGTAAGCCTGCCGATTTCTACATAATACTGGCGCTTCTTGTTTTCAATGCTGTTGTCGGTTTTCTCGAGGAATACAGGGCTGACAAGTCGGTAGAAACGCTTAGCAGCATGCTTGCCTCAACTGCAAGGGTACTGCGTGACGGGGAATGGAAAACGTTGCCTGCCAGGATGCTTGTACCCGGCGACGTAGTCAGGATACGGCTTGGAGACATAATACCTGCAGACGCAAAAGTGCTTGAATGTGAGCTTCTCGAGATAGATGAGTCTGTGATAAGCGGCGAGTCCTTCCTTGCTGAAAAGAAGACAGGTGATATGCTATATCAAGGTTCTGTGGCGAAGCGCGGAGAAGCAACGTGCATTGTAACTGGAACTGGATATAATACAAAATATGGAATGACTGAGAGGCTTGTCCAGATTGCCAAGCCAAGGTCGCATCTTGAAGGCGCAATACTTGGAATTGTCAAGTACCTTGTAGCTGCAGATTCCGTAATAGTTCTCATAATGCTATTATATGGTACGCTTGTGGTGGGGCTAAGCATAAGCATACTGCTTCCGTTCCTGCTGGTTATACTTGTGGCGTCTGTCCCTGTGGCTCTTTCTGCTGCATTCACTGTTTCCATGGCATTAGGGACTGAGAAGATGGCCAAGGAATCCGTTCTTGTTACAAGGCTGGAGGCGATAGAAGATACGTCCACAATGGAGATATTGTGCACAGACAAGACGGGCACGCTAACTCAGAATGCAATAACCCTGAAGGAGATCATACCTTACGGGTGCGATGAGAAGACAGTATTGAAATACGCTACAGAGGCTTCAAGGCAGGAGGACAATGACCCGATAGATACTGCTGTGCTATCATACGCTGCTGCATTACATATCAAATCAGGCAGGCAACTCTCTTTCAGCCCGTTCAACCCTTCCACCAAGAGGACTCAGGCAACCATAGAAGACGGCAGTAAATACGAAGTTACTAAAGGCGCTGCATGGGCTGTTATGAAACTTGTAAGGCTAAGCCCTGAACAGGCAAAAAGGATTAATGCTACTGTAAATGGCCTTGCTGACCACGGACTGCGATCTCTTGCAGTGGCTATGCGAAACCGTACAGGCGCATGGAAAATGATGGGCATTATCGCGCTTTACGATCCGCCCCGGCCTGAGGCCAAGCACCTCATGGAAGAGCTTAACGAACTCGGCATATCTGTTAAGATGATAACGGGTGATAGCCTGCCCGTGGCAAGGGAAATTGCAGCCGAGGTCGGGCTTGGCAAGAACATACTAATGCTAGGAGGCAAGGACAAGGAATCCGATAAGCGAATAATAACCGCTGATGGATTTGCAGGGGTATACCCTGAAGACAAATACACAATAGTCAAGGCACTGCAATCCGCTGGCTATGTCGTTGGCATGACCGGCGATGGAGTAAACGATGCTCCCGCATTGAAGGAAGCAGAGGTAGGAATAGCGGTGGCCAACGCAACAGATGTGGCGAAGAGCTCCGCAGCTCTCGTCCTCACCAGGAACGGGCTTGAAGTGATAGTAGACGCGGTCAAGGAGAGCAGGAGAATCTTTGCGAGGATGATAACCTATACACTTGTCAAGGTGGCAAAGGTCTTCCAGATAGTGGGTTTTGTAGCCATCACCTTCATAGCCTTAAGATTCATACCCATCACCCCGTTCCTGCTTATCCTATTGATATTCACAAATGATATAGTTAACATAGCAATATCCACAGATAATGCCGATTATTCCGGAAAGCCAGATTCATGGAATATAAGGTCTATAATGAAGATATCCAGCGTTATGGGCATTCTTCTTATGGTTGAGGCGCTTGCATTCGTGCCTTTAGGTCTCTACGTACTCGGGCTCAGCATATTGCAATTTCAGACCTTTGCTTTCCTTATATTCAATGTTACCGACCAGCTTGCAGTTTTCAGCCTTAGGGAGAAGAAACACTTCTGGAAATCTAAGCCCAGCACAAAGCTCATACTATCATCTGTGCTAGGCATCGCCATAGGCGTGACTCTTTCCTATTTTGGCATCTTCGTAGCAAGAATAGGGGTGATGCCGATACTGCTCATCTTCGTACTCGGAGCAGCTTTCATGCTGATAAACGATTTCATAAAAGTGGCTGCTCTGAAGATGTTTATGGCAGATTGACAAAATGATTCGACGCGCAAACCCATCATCTCAATTTCGGATTAGTGACGTCAAAGGCATATAAGAATGGAAAACAAAAGGTAAAAGATTGAAGCAGCGCGTGCTACAAGTTCACGGTATATCCTAACCCGAAAAGCTAGAAAGCAAAATATGGTCTCATATGCATGTTCCAAATGGAATGCCCAGATACCCTGCAGGTTCAAACAGGGCTAGGGCTATGAAATCCATGCTTAGAATGGGCAAAGCCTGACATCGGCAAGCCTGGGCAGGTATATATATTGGAAAATAAATACTGCCGAGTAATGGAGTGATTCTATGGTAAACAAGAAAGGACTGAGCAAAGAGGAGATAGCTGCGATGAAAGAGTATCTCAAAGAGAAGAATTCGAAGGCCAATGGCGAGGAAGATGTACTTGCCGCCATCGCCAAGATGAAGGAACCGGATCGCTCAATGGCAAGGCGGATCCATGCGATTGTAAAAGCCAGCGCCCCCGGGCTCTCCCCAAGGACGTGGTACGGCATGCCTGCGTATTCAAAGGATGACAAGGTTATCTGCTTTTTCCAGAATGCAGGCAAATTCAAGGCGAGATATTCGACTCTTGGCTTCAGCGACAAGGCAAACCTCGACGAAGGAAAGATGTGGCCAACCGGATTCGCGCTTACGGGATTGACGCTAGTTGAGGAGAAGAGGATTACCGCACTAGTCAAAAAAGCGGTGAGTGGAACTACTTGATACCTGCACACTTATGAAATAAATTAGGCATTCATAGAAAACCATACTGCCAGCCGTATTTACTTACAGTGCCCCATCATGCGTCATTTCATTGTGGTGTTGAAGTCAAGAAGATTCGAACCCCGCCACGCAGCTACATAACCGGAAACCGGGGTTCCGGCAGGTACTGTGACATTCGCCAGAGGTCCTCCGTTGCACGGAAGGTTCACTATGTGTAACGTAGTATTAGTAGTAAAGTTATCCCCCGCAACGCCAGCGGAATAGTTACCCGGGCTTGTATTCACTTCTGTGAGCGTGCCGTCTCCTGTGACAGCATAGTAAACAGTAGGAAAGTTCGAAAAGCTGTTGCCTCCTGAGCGCAGGTCAGGCACAGATCCTCTAGGAACATAATATCCATCTATGGCACAGCCTATGACTAGGTGCTGCTCCAACCTGCTGAGGTTTACGTCAAAGCTTACCTGATATTGCGTATTCAGAGTGCCATTGGTTATATTCCCAAAATAGTTCTGCGTGATGTTTAGCTGGCCATTTTGCAGCACTGCTCCAAAACTTTTACTGCCATTTTTGATGATTGTCACGGGACCAGGAAGAGAAGTGACAGTTGCATTGGATATTGATGTTCCTATCAAAGTCTCATTCAAGACAATATCCATCACATAGTTTGAGTATGTCGAGTTGATATCTGTGTTGAGCGTGAGGTTCAATGGAAGGTCATACTGCCCTGAAAGGCACGTTGTAAAGTTGTATCTGGATACAGAGACTGCAGACCCATTTATACTGCCTATGATTCTTACCTTCGCGCATGATTGCCCTTTGTAACTATGGGTACCTAAGACAGTTACGGTTGCGTTTGTTATGGAATTGCTCTCAAGTGCATCAAGGTACGTACCAAGTTCCTGGGTGGCACCGCCGCTTCCATTGCCCTTATATTCGATGCACGTGACTCCTGTAACATTAGTAAGATTTCTTAGCGATGAGGACTTGCCAGAAAAGAGATCACCAGGGGATGAGCAGAAATACGAGGTCCCGTTAGCTACCATTATCTGCGTCTCATTGACGCCTCTAAAATAAGGTATATCGGTTACGTTCAATACGAACCTTGTGTCATTTCCGTATTTTTCAAAGAGCATGTTGACAGGTATGCTAATGTTGTATCCCTCATAATGAATCTGTGCTACTCCGGCATATTGGACCTCAAGCTGCTTGTCCTTCGAGATCTGCCGGAACACTATATTAGCCACGCCAGAAGGGGTTTGGTTCCGCGAGGATGAGAGCTGGTTAATAATGCTGACTGATCCCGAGCTGAGGGTAAAGCCTCCCGTGCTGCCTCCACCGCTCTCGCCTCTCCCAAGTGCTAGGTATGCGATAACAACTATTACTATGACTATTGCGGCCAGTACTGACCAGCTTGTACGCTTAATGCCATGATCTGAGTTTGGATCTGCCTTAGTGCTCATCGTACCATCTATGTTGCATTGTGAGATAGTCTTCTTAAACCAATGCTAAAGCTTGCGAATATCTTTTGCGATCTTCCCCCATTTTCTTAATCCCCTTTTCTTCAGCATGGAACATCTTTGCAAAGAATGGCCCAAAGAGGAAAACCAGGGCAAATACCACGGCTCCAACCGAAACAAAGTCAATAAGCAATGCAAATAACTTTCCAAGTACTGTTGTAGGAGTCGATGTGGGGCCTTCTGCAGTAGCCAGCATGCTGACAAAATAAAACGAATTGCTGTAGGAATCCCTTCCTATGAAATGAAAGTCAATTGTTCCGACTTCAGGTACGCCGCCTACCAACGCAGTGGCAAAGGCTGCTTCCTTCGCTAATGAGTGATGCCACTTACGCTCCTTTTCTTACTTTGTGTTTATTTGTCCCACTTGATCAAGAAAGGAACTTCTCCAGGATCGGATACCCCTCAAGCTGGTGCTGCTGCTCAAGCTGCTGGTAGAGCGAGTACATTATTCCTACTGTAAGCAGTACCCCCATGCCGCTCCCCACCGCGCCAGTAAGGTTCGCGAACGCTGCAAGAAGTCCCACAAATATGCTTCCCAGGACTGTTATTGTTGGTATATACTTGTTGAGTATGCTCTCCGTTATTCTTGGGTCCCTCCTGAATCCAGGTATCTGCCATCCCACACTCTGGAGCTGCTCGGCGACGTTCTTGGGGTTCTGGCCTGTCATCTCCACATAGAACTTTCCGAAAATGACACAGAGTATTACAAGCAGCAAAGTGGAAATTATGACATGGATCCATTCCGGCACTAGTACGCATCCGTTTGAGAGCGTACAGCTTGCAGCAAGGTCCGTACCTGGCTTAAAGCTTGACCAAGGCATTATCAACGGAGTGGTGCCTGTGGCAAGGTATGAGAAATATGCACTATAGCCTACGCCGCCATAGCCTGCTGGGAATGGACTCTCGGTGAATGTATTTATTGAAAGCAGGTAGATCAGCCCTCCATCAAGCGTGTTCGTCAGTGCCCCTGTTGTAGAGAACTGGGGCACGTAATATCCAAAGAATGCCGCAGTGCTTGATGTTGCAGAATACGGAGCTATTATGCCCCCAAAGAGTGATGTCATAGCTATAAGCAGTGATGTTGCGAATATCACCGGCATAACGCTGGCATACAGCAGTGATATGGGCAATCTTCCTCCAATGCCCCTGAACTGACTGAATACCATTGGCAGCTCAACTTTCATGTCGTAGGCATATATGCTGATCAACATTACTAGTATTGCCACAAATAAGGGCCCGAATGCCAGCAGCGCCTGAGGTATTGCAGTTGCTCCTGCTGTCGCGAGCTGGTAAGCAGCGGCAGGAAGCAGCACAGTCGCAGTTCCTGCGATTATCGCATACGCTACTCCTCCCGCTATGAACAAGTTTATCCCGGAGCTTATCCCATACTTGTTCATCATCTCGTCTAGGTAAATGACAATTATGGCGCTTATCGCAAGCTCAAAGATTACGAATCCAGCAAAGCCCGGGGTAATGAGCCCTGAATTTGCAAACGTATATGTATAGAAAGTGGCTTCGATAATTGCAACAATTATTGCTATAAGTTTCTGTATGCTCTGGAACCTGCCACGCTGTTCCATATCATTCAGGTCTATGTTCAGTGCCCCTGAACCCTGCAGCAGCTGCAATACTATGCTCGAGAGTACTATCGGCGATATTCCTACTGTGATCAAAGAGCCTATATGCGCTGCAAATATGACATTTGCAAGCTGGAAGATCTGCTGCACCTGTACTTGGCTCACCCCCAGCGCAGGTATGCTAAACATTGCAAAGTAGATAACCATGATCAAGGCTGTCCAGGTCATCTTCTCTTTGAACGTAAGTGGTGATTTTGGCTTCTTTATGCTAGGTATGAATTTTAAGATCGGATTGAGAAATTCCAATGCCATGAACATTCACCATTCTATACTGTCAGTTCCACGAAATAAGCCTTATTGCTTCTGATCCCTGACCTCCTCTTGGGTTCTCTTCCGAAGATGGCTTCCAGGAATCCATCCACCATCGAGACCGAGAGCTCCACAAGACCTTCTATAGAGTTATATTGCTTGTAATTAATCCTTATAACCCTTTTGCCTTTCAACTTACGTACCTCTATGCCATTCGTATCAAAGTAGCATGCGATCTTCTTTAACGCATCTTCATAGCTAGTCCTGCTGTGCATCATGGCAAGCTCGACTCCGGCAAGGTAAAGTATGTTTGATGATTCCTCAAGCAACGGTTTCTTCATCAGGGGCATATTCGGCAGTATGAGATAATACCTGTTCTCTCTCTTCTCTGCCTTGTCCGGTTCCACGGCATCTATCCTCTCCGCTATCGCCTTTATTACCTCCTTTGGCTTCGGATTTACGGCACCGGTTGAGGGCTCCTGGGCCTCCATCGGCTCTGCAACAAACTGGCAAACATCGGAATTCAGGTATGTACATAGAGTCTCACGCACCTTTATTCCAGTACCCAGATATCCTGAAAGGTATCCTGCTATGATGCCCGCCTCGATTATGTGCACTGGTATGCCCAGCGAAGTCGTATTCGCCTTTGTCTTCATAGAGGTTATTGTTGCATGTTCGAGAGAAGGATAATAAAGCACCTTACCAAGCCCCAACCTGTCCAGTGCTCCAAAGAGAGTGCCTATGTGTGCTTTGCCATAGCTGTTCATCTGATTGCCCATGGAAAACCCAAATCCGTATCCCAGTTTCCTTGTAGACTCGGTAAGGCTGAGCACAAGGTCTTGCACTGTCATGCTGTTTTCCCTGTGGCCCATGCTTTCCTCAACAAGGTTCATCACCACAAGCTCTTCCAGGTTCTGTACAAGCCCCCTCTCACCTTCTGGATTCCCAGTCTCCAGCGCCCATCGCCCGCTGCCCCCAGTTGACATTTTCTTTGTTCTGAGCGTCTTTCCTCCAGCGCTCTTAATCCTCCTCTTTGTTCCTAGGATACGCTTCCCCTTTCCCCCCAATCTCCTGATTTTATGCGGCATAGCTTCCAGAATACTTCATCTCTCAGCAATAAAAAACATTGCATTGCTGAAAAGACGCAATTGTCAAGGCGATAGCGCAAGACAAAACATCGCCTGACCGATGGCCTTATCCTTAATTATTCTGGGCGCATATAATTATGGCTTCGCAGAAACGGCATTAGTTTATACCCCCTCGCGGAGTGATACTGCAAGAAGATTTCTATAGCATTTAGTAGAAGCAAAAACACTGAAATGTTGGGTCTGCCCGTGCTGAATTAGCCTACCAAGCAAATATATACTTTGCATGAAATAAAGCCTATCATTCAGGGATGTGCGCATGAAAGAAGAAAAATACGAGACCCTCGGCCTCAATGTACTGCCTGTAAACTACAATATAAGACTTGATACAAACCTAAAGACATTCCGGTTCAGAGGAAGCGAGAAAGTTAAGGTTATGATAAAGGCATCCACCCGGAAGATACTGCTCAATGCGTTTGAGCTTCAGATACTGCATGCGAGTGTCAGGTCCGGGGAAAGCGTACAGAAGGCGAAGATAACGTATAACAAAAGGAAAAAGCAGGTTGCCCTGAACATAGGCAACCCCGTTTCCGGAGACGTTGTGCTGGATATAGAGTTCACAGGCATAAACAACGACAAACTTTACGGCTTCTACCGAAGCCAATACGACGACAAGGGGAAAAGAAAATATATACTTACCTCCCAATTCGAGGCCGCATACGCTAGGGCTGCATTTCCCTGCTTTGATGAGCCGTCTTTCAAGGCCACATTCGACATCTCAATGGTAATTGATAAAGATCTTGAGGCCATCTCCAATATGCCTGTAAAGTCCATTTCGCCATACGGGAAAGGCAGAAAACTGGTCAGTTTCAGAACAACTCCAATAATGTCCTCATATCTGCTCTATCTCGGCGTAGGCAAATACGACAGGGTTAGCGGCATGCTGGGCAGCGTCAAGGTCAGCGTACTCACAACCCCTGGGAAGAAGGCTTTGGCAAGGCTCCCTCTAGAATACGGGAAGAAATTCCTCAAATACTATAACGATTATTTCGGGATAAGGTACCCGCTACCAAAGATGGACCTGCTTGCTATACCCGATTTCAGTGCAGGCGCAATGGAGAATTGGGGTGCCGTGACATTCAGGGAAATAGCGCTTCTTGGAGATGAAAAGAGCGCTGTTGCAATAAAGCAGAGGATAGCCGAAGTGATAGCGCATGAACTTGCGCACCAATGGTTCGGGGACCTTGTCACAATGAAATGGTGGAACGATCTCTGGCTTAACGAGAGCTTTGCCACTTTCATGAGCTACAAGGCCATGGATGCGGTATTCCCTGAGTGGGACATGAAGACCCAGTACTTCGATGATACCATAGCTACTGCCTTCTCCGCTGATTCCGTCAGGTCTACCCATCCCATAAGCGTTCACATAAGTACCCCCGAGGACATAGAGAGCATATTCGATGAGATAAGCTATGAGAAAGGAGGCACTGTTCTGCACATGCTGGAGAACCTTGCAGGTCCGGAAATTTTCAGGAAGGGGCTCCACATACATCTTAAGAGGCACGCATACGGCAATGCAGCTAAATATGATCTGTGGAAAGCAATAGCCGAGGCATCGAAAGAATCGCAAGGCAGGTCCGACATAACCGAAGTGGCAAACTACTGGATAGACGAGCCTGGGTATCCTATTCTGAGTGTCAATCAAAAAGGGGAATCCCTTGAACTGGAGCAAAAACGCTTCACGATCCTTGAGGAGAGGCTTCCGAAGAGACAGGTATGGCCCATACCAATCTATTACGTATCCGAGAATAAAAATAAGCCACAATTCATGATGCTGAACAAGGAGAAAGGTGCCATTGCCCTGCATGGATCTGTATGGGCAAAGCTCAACTACGGGCAACACTATCTGTACAGGGTCAGATATCCCCAAGCCATGCTTTCCGCCCTAGGCGAGCAGATAAAACTAAAGCGTATAAAAGGAACTGACTCCTGGGGAATAGAGAACGACCTATTCGTCCTTGCCCGATCCGGAAGGATTACAATGAATGAGTATTTCGACTTCCTGGAGAAATACTGCCTCGGCGATATAGATTACCCACTCAATATGGGCATATCCTCGCATTTGGGATGGTTTGACCTGATACTTGCAGGAAAGAAGGAGCACGAGAGGGTCAACGCACTGATGCTGGAATACTATGGCAGGATTGTTGACAGGCTCGGCTGGCAAAAGAGAAAGAGCGATGACAACATAACCGTAATGCTGAGAAGCGCTGCCATCTCCTCTCTTGGGAAAGCAGGGCATAAACCTACCATAGAGAAGGCAATGCGCCTTTATGACAGTTTTATGCGCGGCAAGTCCATAGAACCTGACATCAAGAGCGCAGTAATAGGCATTGCAGCATGGACTGGCGATGAAAAGAGATACGATCAGATGGTAAGGCGCTATAAGGGCGAGAAAGCCCCTGACGACAAAAGGAGGTTCCTTCAGGCACTAGGGATGTTCCGTGACAGTGCACTCATAAACAGAAGCCTTAAGTTTTCATACACCAAGGACGTAAGGCTGCAGGACGCGTTCCTGCTTCCTGCCATGATCTCTGGCAACCCTGTCGGAATGGGGATGATCTGGGAATGGACAAAGGAAAACTGGAAATTCCTTCTCAAGAAACACGACGTAGGTACACACATGATGGACAGATTCGTCGAGAATCTCTCTTCTAGCTACACCACCAAGCGAAGAAAAGATATTGCCACATTTTTCAGCAGGAAGGGTAACGTTAGGGGAGACATAAGACTTACAATTCAGCAGACGCTTGAAAGAATTGACGCAAATATCAATTTTATGAAAAAGAACGGCATAGAATGAGTCTGTCAGAATACGCCTGGATCCATCTCTTTCCCGAATAGCGCATCAATCCTGAATACCCTGATCCTATCGCCCTGACGCAGGTTTATCTCGTAAAAAGGGATGTATGCTTTCCGCACCGATGCTACCTCTGCAAGTGGAAATGCCATTCTGATGGCGTCAGATATCTCTTTCTGCTGTAGATGTTCCCCAACAATGTCTCCGCTATCAATAGCCCTATCTACAAGCTCCGGCTTTCTGTGCAACAGCAGGCGCCTCCTGTCAGGAACCCTTATCATGTTACCTTTTATCGAAATAATATTGTAGTCTTCAAGCCTGTCTATAGCCTTGAATGCTGCTGCCTCTGAGATCCCATTCTTCCTGGCAACATCCTCTATATCCGATGTCTTCCTGCCGCTTATAGCTGCAAGTAACCTCCTCTCCGTACCGCTCAACCGTGCTTTCCTATTCGCCATCGACTCCCCGCGCCTTATCCCATCAGCCAAGGCAAGTATATTGAGTTTCCCGTCAATTATGGCATAGCGCTCTTCGAACTCGTTTCTTCTTCCTGTAGGTATTCTCAGCATGGCTATGCATATCGGAATGAACTTCTCGGTTATGCTCTCCAGTGCTTCCACTCTGCCCCCGAAAACAAGGAACCTTCTCTTCAGTATCCTTTCCGCATATCTGCGTGCGAATTCTTCTCCCACAGCCTCCTTAATGATCTGCTGCATGGCACCGGCATCTGTATCGGCCTTTCCTGCAGTCGAACGGCCTTCCGGAGCACGGCCCATATCTCTTATCAATGCGCCTACATTGACTTTCCCATGCACTCTTTGTTTCAGTTGCGGCGTTGCGCCTCCGTGTTTTACGCCCCTCTCCTTGACCTTGAACCTCAGGTTTCCTCCAAGCCCGAAACTTATGAATTCACCAGTCTTCAGCGATGGCAGCATCGCAAGCACCTTCTTGTCGTCAAAAAGGACGTTTACAGATCTGATGTCATTCTCTATAGTCAGCTTGCCCACAAATCCGTATGAGCATTGTGCAAGTACGTTCTTGTTTATATTAGCAGGCCTTTGCGTGGCAACTAAAAGACCTATCCCGCGTTTCCTACCCCTAACGCTTATCTCTTCTACCTTAGTGAACTCCTTGTGCATAACCTGCGGTGCAAACTTGTCTGCTTCCTCAATTATGACAAGGTATGGGGATCTTGCCTTCTCCCCAAGCGCATAGAGCGCCGAGAGCATGGACTCAACACGCCCTGCCTTGTCAAGCTCCTCAGAGACGTCGAATATTACCGGCACTCCGGCTTCCATGCTCTTCTCGAACAACCTCCCATAATCGGCATCCAGCTGCAGGTCAGCGCCTGCTCCGCCTACCCATATCACGTCAAACGCGTTCTTCAGCGAATAATACTCTCCCTCTGTGTCAATAATCACATAAGGCAGCCCGTTCTTAGAAAGTTCCTCTGCAATGACTCCAACCAGGTACGATTTTCCGGATCCGCTCTGGCCTATCACGCAACACCTTCCGGTAAGAAGCGCCTGCGCATCAATCCCAACTCCGCCTCCCACATCTATTTCCATCAGAAAGCATTACTTGAAATATCTATAAAAAGGAGCGATATTACAGATATATAAAAGCACGTTGCCATTCGTATAGCATGGCCGACGTTGATGTGAAGAACTCCGACACTGCAACAGATGCATCAAAAAGCAATAACAACGATATCCAGATGCCTACGCCCCTGATAGCCATAAAGATACCTCCCAAATACAGGGTGATAGCCGCTCTCGTGTCGTGCATGGTTTCCTTGGAGTTCTTCGCCATACTGCTTCTTGTCTATACAAACTTCTTCTATTCTAGCTCGCTGGTAGGCAATCTGGTATACCTTATAATCTTTGTGCCAGTCCTTATATCTTTCGTGCTATTTTACGGCAGCCTGACAGAAGCTTTCAAGGAGCGCCTGGAAGCAAATGAACCTATGAACAGCCTGATGATGGAAGCAGCATTCGCAGTGATAAGCGGGTTCGGGGCCCTCATACTCTACTACATGGTAATCTGGCTGTTTTCAAAGAGTGAGCATACCAATCCGCGCAAGATAGGCCGGTTCGAAAAGATTTTCGGCGCTGCAATGTCCTTGGTAATATTCTACGCAGTGATGGAGATAACCTTCGTGCTTCATGTCTTCTGATCATTCCTGGTTTATCCTTGAGAATATTTTTCCGTATACCTTTAGCACCTTGGATATCCTGAAGGAGTCAAGATTCTCTTTCTTCCTTATTAATGCTGGCTTCTTCCCCGATCTCACCAGGTCTGCGATCATATCTGGAAGCTTCTCTTCATCAGCCACAACGCACATACTTCTGACCTCTTCCGGAATAGGAGAATAATCCGGCAGGAAGACCGGTGTCCCAAGCGCGATGCTTTCTATAGCCACCGTTCCTAATCCTTCCCTCTCCGACATGATGAGAAAAGCTGTGGAGTTTATAATCTCCTTATACAGCTCGCGCTTGGTGCCGAAGAAGTCCCTCACGGTAACTATTCCGGAGAGCCCCATCTTGTTTATTTCCTTGATTATATTCCCTTTCTCTGGCCCGTTTCCTATTATCACCGCCTTTATCCTCACCAGTTCGTTAACCTCCTTCACAACCTTGAGCCACTTGTCCATCCTCTTCTCTTTGATCAACCTGCCTGAGAAGATAATGGTCCTTGAATTGCTCTCCCTAGAATGTTTCATGCTTGCAATAAGACGGTCATCAAGCAAGGGAGTGAAGACAGTCACTTTGTCCCTCGGTATTCCGGAACGGAAAAGCCCCTCTGCGGTAATCGTGGAATTCGCAATATAGTGCGATGCCCCCTTCATTGTAGCAGAATAGCATGCATATCCGATCCTGCCAAGGAATCCGCCCAGATAAGATTTCCAATAATTCCTATCCCATACTTCCACCACTTCAAGAATCAGCTTGCGCCGCTTAAGCCAGCAGTAGAGGTAGAGCATAGGCAGGTGCAGGACAGGGAACTGGTTGGATACTACTACATCGAAGTCATAGTCAAATAGTCTGAAAAGTCCCAAAGAGAAGGAGAGCGCTTCAAGAATCGATCTCCTGCCATGTGCATAGAGCCTGTTCTTGTCCATCCTGTGGAAGGTGTGATAACGTATGCCATTCCTGGAGAAATCACTGCACATGCCTGGCCATCGAAGCGTGAAGAAGTCTACATCATGGCGCTTCTTGAGTTCTGAAGCTTCATTGTAGTTGATTACTTCTATACCTCCAACATGCCATGGGTATGCCACGTCAGATACAAAGGCTATCTTCATTGAAGCTCACTTGCAGATAGTACCTAACCAAAGTATATGAATTATGTGGTATAATTGAGGATGCGGTAAAGCCCTAGAGATGTGCCAGTGCTGTTATTCGTCTTCGCCAGCGGTACAATGCTGTAGTCATGCAGCATGGTAGTGCACGTGGTGCCGGCGTATGGGGGCACCTGGCACCAGTATCCATAATCTATTACGAAACAGGAGTATCCTTTTGTGAAATTGACAAATGTGGCATTGCTGCTGCCTAGGTACCCTATCTGCGCGGAGCTCCTTCCCAATGTGTACCATAAGTCAGGGGTGAAGCTGAAGACCAGGCAACTTGCAGGTACCTCTGTATAGTTGCCGTATATGAAGCCGACAGCCTGCAGTATCTTCCCCTGCTGTGGCATCTGCTGCGGCTTTATTGTGAAATAGGGCTCCAGCGCAACAAACGGATATGCAGCCAGTGCAACAAAGAGAACGCCCATGAAAAGATACGAGAGATAAATCGTCATATCATTCCTGAATACCCTGCGCAGCACCACGACAACCAGAGCGGCCAGCTCCGCCACTCCCAGCCCTGCAAGGATGGCAAGCGGGGCCAGTATCTGCAGCATGAACCTTACATCAACCCCGTACAAAGCCGATCCGGCATAGAAGAAATCATAGAATAGGTAATATGCAATGATCCAGAGCCCTAGCAGCAGAAGCACAGCAAACCTGTCCTTCCGCGCCTTCCCTAAAATTGCGAAAAGAACAACCCCAAGCGCCGCAGCAAGGGTTATCTCGAATGGGAAGACAACAGGATAGTAATACGTGTAGTTGAGCATGCCAAGAAGGAACTTCAGGTTAGGGTAAAAATTTGAATTGAAATTGCTGAATGAAAATAACGCGCTCCCGCTTCCCTGCCCGTAGCTGCCTGTTTTCGCCTGCAAGATTATGTAGAAGAGCTGCGGGAGGAGCAATATTATCAACAATGCAATTAGCAATAAGAACCGCATGTTGTTCGCGTCCTTCAAGAACTCCGCTGCCCTCCTCCTTGCGTTTGACGCTATTCCTTTATCCCCAAACAGGAAATACATCAACAGGAGTATCGGCACTATCATGAAAGCCTCTATCCTTGTATATACGGTCAGCGTAACGGAGAACATTGCCATTGCAAGTGTTATGCGGTTCCTCCTCCTGACATACACCACGAAGAAGAAGAACGCGAATACTGTAAGCATCATGAATGGCAGGTCTGCAACCGCCTGCGTTCTAGACCATACGAAAAGCTGCGGATTAAGTGCCATGAACGCTGCAGCAAGCACCGGCACATCCTTCCTTCTGAAAAGCACCGCGGAAAGGAGAAATACTCCTATAATAGAGAGTGCTCCGACCAGCAGCTGCAAATTGTATGCAGTTTGCGTGCCCACTCCGAATATGGCAAATGCCATGGCGATGAATAATGACCAGCCTACTGGATCATGATAAATTACACTATACGGGCATCCACTGGCCAGGTAGGCAGTTCCATACTGGCACCAAACTGCATTGCCGTTGTGGAGTATGTTGAGCGCAATTCCTTGATATATGTTTTCATCGAAGTAGAGCTGCTCGACCGGACTCACGAACAAGATCGAGAAAATCACGAAGAATGCAACCAGCGCAGCAAGTGCGAGTACCGAATAGATATTAACATAGGGAGCAAGTGCCTTTCGCAGGTCCCCCCTTCCCAGGAAGATCGCGGCTATGAGGCCCGTGAAGGCCAGCGCTACTATTGCTGTTACTATATAGCCGAATATCAATCAAGCACCTTGTACTGCACGAAGTAATTGCCTATAAACATGTTCTTTGTCCTTGTCTTCTTCATGGTGTAAACTGCGTCCTCCGGGGTTGCCACGATTGGCATGCCGTGTATATTGAAGCTTGTATTCAATACAATACCCCGTCCTGTTCTTTTCCTGACGCTCTCAAGAAGCGATCTGTACTCCGGGTTCTCATCCCCGAGGGTCTGTGGCCTTGCCGTCATGTCTACATGCATAACCGACTTCATCTGCTCTCTCGCCTCATCCCTCACTTCATATGCCATGGTCATGAATCTACTTGCATTGCCCTTGCTGAAATAGAGCATTCTGCTGGCATCTTCCTGGAGAACTGACGGTGCAAAGGGCTGATACCATTCCCTTTGCTTGACATAAAGGTTAAGCTGGTCTTTGACTCTTTCGGAGTCAGCTCTTGCGATTATGCTCCTGTCTCCTAGAGCCCTGGGCCCGTACTCCATGCGGCCCTGGAACCAGAAGACGTAATTATCTCTTTCTAACAGCTCAGCAGCAAGCTTCCCAGGATCCCGCACTCTCTCATAGCTTAGCGACCTGTCCGATTTCAGCATGCGTGTAATGTGATCTTCATCATAGGAATCGCCAAGGTATGCGTTTCCGAAGGCATATGAGGAAGTCCCGTTTATCATGTAGTTAGTGTGCATCGCTGCCCCAAGAGCTATGCCCCCATCTCCCATGTGCGGGAATATATACCATTCCTTGAGCGCGCTAAGCTTTCTTACAGCCATGTTTGCTTTCACGTTGGACATGACTCCACCTGCCATGGCCACAGATCCGATTCCATAATCCTCTATCGCATTGCCGAAGAACGATGCAAGGACGTTTTCAAGGAGCTGTTGCGCCATATATGCAAATTGCTCCCTGGGCATCCCCCAGGCAATATTCTTCAGCATCTTATATTGCATTGCAGGCCCATACGTGGCAATGATCTCGGTCCCATCGACCTTGAAGAAGTGCCTAAGCCTATTCTCGGAGAACTTGAATGGGAATGAGTAGTCTGCCATTGCCATGACCTTTCCCTCGTCCTCCAGCTCCCGCATGCCTACTATGTTTGTGACCTGCTCGAAGAAGATGCCTATGGAGTTCCTTACGCTTATGTCTTGCTCGCGCCTGAGCTCCCCCCTGGCAAAAGTGCTTATCGATCCGCTCAGCCCGTCGCCCACCCCGTCAAGCGTGACTACCATGGCCTTCTTCATGCCCGAGGTAAATGCAGCAGTAGCGGCGTGCGCAGTGTGGTGGTCTACAGAATGCAATTCATAGTCCTTGAAGCCCATGCCGTCAAGCGTGCTGCGTATCACCGACCTGCTTATGTAGCCGCATAACGGCAGCGGCCCTATTGATGTCATGGCGTACTTTGTGTAATGCATGAGGTCTTCCGCAACTGGCCTAGGCATCTTTCTCCTCCTGAACTGGTAATACGATTCCTTCTGCCAGGGGAAGATTCTGGATAGGGTCTTGGTCAATTCTGTTGTAGGAAACGAGACAACATCTATATCAGAAGGCCTGAGCCCCGCATACCCGAGTGCTGCCCGTATTGAGTGATACGGAAATGCGACCTCGAGCTTCCTTTTAGTGTAGCGCTCCTCATTCGCGGCGAAGATTATCCTCTTCTCATCTAGCAGTGCTGCCCCTGAGTCGTGCCCATCCCATATTCCAAGTATGTACATCGAAACACTTATCTGGAAGCAGTTACTATCCTTATCACATCATTATCTTTTAATTTATAATCCTTGGAGAGTCTCATCTTCCTTTTCGCATCAACCGCATATAGCATGCTCTTCGCAAGATCTGTGTGTATTTTCGACGCAAGCTCCAATGCCGTGGAGCCTTCCTTCATCAATATCGCGTCTGGGAGCACGTTCCCGAAGTGGTCTGTATACTTGTTCTCGTCCTCTACTGGATATACTACTATGTTCCTCAAGACCCTGAAATATGCAGTGTTCAACGCATCTTGCACTCCTGTGCCGTGATGCTCCTCAACATACTTGAGCATGTACCTGAGCGCTTTCTCCTGCTCCGCAGTTGCCTGTTTAGCCATGCTAAAAGAGCTGGATCCTGGAATGTAATCCACCAAGGCCACTTTTGCAGCCTTCCTTAGGGCAAGTTCTATCGCACCGGAACATCCAATCACAAAACTCCCCGGGAGCTTGTCCTTTAGCGCGGAGAGCCCTGCATCTGTGCCTTTGTCAAGCTTGTTTGCTGCTATTATCATGGGTTTGTTTATATCCAGGAGCATTGACGAGAAAGCCTTTGCATTAGCCTTGCTCCAGTTGATGTTGGAGAAAGTAAAAGCCCCTTTCTCCGCAACAGATGAGATCTGCCCAGGCGTGACCCTAAACCCGGAAAGGAGCTCCTCAAGAGCCCTTGCCCCATCCTGCCTTTTCGATAGCTGTGGCATGTGGCTCACTATTATATCCGAGAGCCACTCTGCAAGCTCGTCCTTTATCATCTCAATTTCCAGTAAAGGGTCGCAGCCGTTGCACGGCTTTCCCTCAACATCAGTTCCACCGCTGATATCAACAACCTGTATCAGCGCATCAGCTCCTACCAGATCCCCGAGGAACTGGTTGCCCATCCCCTTCCCCAAGTGCGCCCCAGGGACCAGACCTGCTACATCAATTATGTTTGCAGGTATCATGCGTATGCCATCCCTGCAAGCAGAGTTCCTGGGTTTGCAGGTCACTCCGAGCTCTTTATGCACGCACTCTCTGGTGACGTAGCCTACGCCCACATTCGGTCTTATTGTAGTGAACGGATAGTCGGCTATCTCCGCATCTGCCATGGTCAGGGCAGAGAATATTGTGCTCTTCCCCTTGTTCGGAGCCCCTATTATGCCTACAAGCATGCGATCACGTGCAGGCGAGACAGAGCAAATACTTAAAAGAAGCCTGCGATAACTGGATATTATGCTCGCAAGAAGATATAATAGCGTATTAGTCTCCGGGTCCTCATGCTCTGGAAAGACATCACTATTAGAAGCTCTGGCAGAGAAAACAGGCTGGAAGACATTCTCCATTCGCGACATGATAAGGGAGCGTTGGCTCAGTCAGCCACAGGAGAACAGGATCAGTTTTGAGCAGTTCTGCAGGAAACTTTCCCATGCTGAAATATTGCGTATGACGGCCAAGGCAAGCGAGCTTGCTAAGAAAGGAGACATAATCATAGATGCTATATATCCTGTAGGATACCCAGAAACAACGCTTAAGGTCTACATATGGGCCAGCCCAGAAGCCCGATCTGAGCGCATCAAGTTGCACCCGGAATATGCAGGACTGACGCATGCGGAGAGAATCAAAACCCTCAGGCAGCTTGAGAGGGACAGCGTAGATACCGGAATGATCCTTTTCGGCATAGACTACAGGGATGCAGCCCACTACTATGTAAAATTAAGGACGGAGCACATCTCAACAGAAGAAATAGCCAACATGCTTGCCGGACCGCTCCAACTAAGGTGGCTTGCCAGAGCTGCAGAAACCACCACAGCTAAATAATTATCTGGTCCATAATAACTGGAAACTTATTATTGCAGGGGTGGCGGAGCTTGGTCAAACGCGACGGGTTCAGGGCCCGCTTCCTTTAGTGGATGCGAGAGTTCAAATCTCTCCCCCTGCATACTCTGATCGCCTCCAGTAGCGCGTTGGGGTCAAGGCAGCCTCCCAGTCGCATTTCATTTATTATAATAAAGGCAATTAGTTACACGTGTGCGCATTATGCGAGCTGGGTAGCTATATAAAGTTATGTAGGCCAAATATCTGATGATAATGCATAGAGTAAACGCGCATTATCAGAAAGGCTAATTCCTTAGCTGGTTAAGATGGCTTTACCGAACATATACAAAAGCAAGAACCTGAAATTTTTCGTTGCGATTCCGTTCGCCCTATTGGTAATCAGCGTGCTTATCTCGCCCAGACTTGTGCTTGACTCTTCGCTTGCCGGAGGAGCTATAGTAACCATAGCATCAAATACCACTCTCTCATCGCAACAGATAGCTTCTGAGGTCAGCAGTGCGTTGCACGTGCCATCACCATCAGTGATAAAGAGCCCAGGCACCGTAACCATAACAATATCTGCTAACAGCAGCATATCCAATGCGTATGATGATCTTATAGCCTTTTCAGAAAACCAATCCTTATACGGCACATACTACGCAAATTATACTGCAGCATCGATAGCACTCAAGAATTCCACCAACGCAACAGCTTCAGCGAGCCTTGCACGAGCGCAGGCTGGAATGTCAGGAACCCTTGCAAATATGGACACATCTCTTTCCAACGAGCTCTCCTCGCTTAAATCCTTCATCCCCTCACCAGCATACAACAGCAGCAATCCTACGGAGATGGGCATCATAGCGCAGGACTCCTACACAAACGCAAGCCTCGTCTACCAGCAGGGCGTAATCGGCAAGCTCAATGCGATTGTGCCATCATCCACGCAGCCTTCGTATGAGCCTACCGCGCCACAGGAGGGAAAAGCCTTCCTGTCTTCCCTTGAGCAGATCATAGTAGTCGCCTTCATACTTGTCTCGATAGTTGTGTTCATAATATTCAGGTCCATAGTTCCGTCCCTAACCGTAATTTTCGGAGCTGCAAATGACATAATAATAGCAATAGGTGCAATGGCACTGTTCGGCATACCATTGGGCATAGCCAGCATAGGCGGATTGCTGATGCTGATGGGCTACGCTATTGATACTGATGTCCTGACCTCTATCAGGATTCTCAAGAGGCATGAGGGCACTCCAGAAGAACGGGCTTTCTCGTCAATGAAGACGGGAATGACGATGACAGGCGCCGCCATAGCATCATTTGCCGTACTATTCGTGGTCTCGTTCGTCGCATACATACCTACATATTACGAGATATCCGGAGTGGTGCTATTCGGACTCATAGGCGACCTGGCCACTACGTGGCTTGGCAATGCCTCATTGATTCTGATGTATGTTAAAAGAAAGGAGAAGGTAGGATCCAAATGAGCATAGTTGAGTATATCAAAGAACCAAGGATTCTTGCATTCATACTGATAGTGCTGCTATTCGCTGGCCTTGACGCTGTATATGGCATACATCTGGGGCTTGAATTCTCCGGGGGCGTGCAGATACCACTTACATTGGAACATCCTGCGAGTCCGCAGAACATGAGCCTTCTTATAAGCATAATTTCACAGCGTATCTCATCATTCGGACTCGCAAATCCCTCAGTGCAGAGCCAAGGGAACTCCCAGATAGTAATACAGATGTCCAATGCGACGCAGAGCACAATACAGAGTACAATAAAGGTCATACAGAGCCAAGGAATATTCCAGGGCATAGTGGCGGGAAAGGAGGCCATTAACGGCAGCGGCATCATCGGAAGCAGCGTCGCCCCTGCGCCGCTCTCCATAAGCGGATCCAACGTCACATGGATAGTGAACTTCTATGTTACCCCTTCTGCAGCTGCCCGTTTCGCCAAGGTAGCATACGGCCAATCAAACCAGCCGCTGTACCTGTTCCTAGACAGGCCTACTAATGCCATTGTCCTGCTAAACGAGTCGCAAATACCTATTATATCCGGAGCCACGCTAACCAGCGAGCAGATAGCCATGGAGAAAGCCGCTGCATTAGGCAACCGAACCATATCCATTCAGTTCCTTACAGCAAACGCATCCAATTGGGGATCATTATACACAATATTCAAAGCAGACAGGGGGAGATACAGCCAAGTAATACTCTCGAATGACACGCCAGGTTTCATAATAAGCAACCTGACTGGCCTCAATTACACGGTAGTGAGGAAGAATGCTGCAAACATGACGCCGCAGATAGTACTAACGAGCTCAAACTCGCTAATCACCGCAGGCGCGCCGCTAGTCGACTCATGGACGGCCATAGGGCTGCTCTCCTCTCCGCTTCTCAACCCTGGCGTTACCGGCGGCACCATAAGCCAGAGCTATGAAATCGATGGCCCCGCTCCCTCAAACATGACTTTCTCGCAGAAGGTAAATTACGCTAATAACGAGTCGCGCACCATATCCAGCATACTCAAAGGCGGTGCCCTCCCAACACCTGTAATAGTAGGCACGCCCACTATAGTGCCACCTACCCTTGGAAAGAATGCCGAAATAATAAGCGGCGTAGCTGCTATACTGGCAGTCATAGCTGTAACCATAGTGATAGTGGTAAGGTACAAGAAGATCTTCCTGATCGGCCCGATTATTCTAACCACACTCGGCGAGTTATTCATCATAGCATCGATACTCGGGCTTGTTGGAGGAATAGACCTTGCAGCAGTAGCAGGCATGATTGCTGTGGTCGGAACAGGGGTTGACGCCCAGATCATAATCTCCGACGAATTGCTGGTGCAGCACACAGAGTCAAGCACTCCCAAGACAAAACTATCCCGGGCTTTCTATGTAGTCTGGGCAGATGCTGCCCTGCTCAGCATAGCGATGATGCCGCTGCTTTTCTCCACGGGCCT
Organism: Microcaldota archaeon; assembly: GCA_021804105.1. Lineage (GTDB taxonomy): Archaea > Micrarchaeota > Micrarchaeia > Micrarchaeales > CABMGC01 > JAKAVK01. The sequence goes on from JAJZKP010000002.1 coordinate 37,359, forward strand.
GCTGACGGTTATAGGATTTTCCGAATCTACGCTCATAGGGGCTATATTCGGGGCCGTGATCACAAGGCCTGCATACGGAAGCATACTCAGTAAACATCTTTCAAAGGGTCCATCGAATGCCTAGGCACTGCGCTACATGCAGCAGGACTGAATCGGAAGCCAAGTTCTACGGCGACTTCTGCGAATTCTGCATGAAGGACAAGATATTCAACGGCCTTCCTGAGGAGATCGAGATAAGGACATGCAAGCGCTGCGAGCGCATATGGACCGGTACCAGGTTCACTGCACCGACAAAGAAAGCCGTAGACGAGGCCCTGCATCTCCGCCTAAAAGGCTACTCGATAGATGTAAAGGAGTACAGTGGCGATACGGTTACTGTCAAACTTGGAAAAGACCTCAGGGACGGCATCATAACCACAGAGAAATCTCTCAAGGTCAAGCAGGACAGGGTAGTATGCGGTGATTGCTACAAAAGGGCAAGCGGGTACTGGGAAGCATGCATACAGCTGCGCGGCGGCGAGGCAAGAGTGGCAAAGACGGCAGAAAGGATAGAGAAATACATCGGGCATACCGGAGCATTCATAACGAAATCAGAGAACGCGCCAAACGGCATAGACATATACGTCAGCAACAAGAAGACTGTAAACGAGATGATCCTCTATTTTCACATGAAGCCCATAACGACATACACGCTTTATGGCGTCAAGCAGGGGAGGCGGGTTTACAGGAATACGTATTCTATACACATGTGAGTCTTGAGAATAGATTAAAATAGTAGAAAAGCACAATTTTCAAGTGCGGTAGAGAGTCGATGAGGAGCTATACACTACTCTTATTTGCAATATTATCAATAGCCGTGCCTGCAACGAGCGCGTTTGGCATGGGCCAGGTCTACTCTGCAAATTCCGGCACGTGCGTCATGTCATCACACGGGAACCTGACCTGCATGGATGGCAAGCCAATAGTACTTGGTATATCGCTTACTGCGCAGCAATACCCATATTACTTCTACGGTAATTTTACGGCCCGCGTGCCTCTAGGATCGGATTACTGGGATCCAGTTAATGTATATGGGGATCCGTGCATAGTGCCCAGCAGCAGCACGACCGTGTGCTTCCTGACGCTACCCCAGATACCTCTTACCGCATTGAACGGCACAGTCACAAGGAACGTAACACTGATAATCCAATCAAACGCTTACCCGCAAATAAATTTCACCGTAAGCTCAAATATAGTCATAAATCACTATGTGAATGCAACTACTTACAAAGCTGTCAGTTTCTACAACCAGACCATGAGTGACTACAATAAAATCAATCCCGTTTATGAATATTTCTGTATCTCCTACAAGATATGCAACAGCTCCATTGGCACTTCCTTATCATATGCAGGTACAAGGCTTTCCGGAGCTACGACATACCTCGGCAACGGCGAAATAGAACCTGCATACGCGGATGCTATAGCTGCAAACCTAAGCCTGCAGAGCGTCTACGGGTCTTTCAACGCCTTCAGTTCAATGGCTAACCTGATCGTAAACAACAACCTCAAGGCTCAGGATCTTGCGACAAATGCAACGGTGCAGTTCAAGCTCAATCAGCCTGCATTGTACAAGTGTAATCCAGCCCTGTCGAAAAGGCTTAATGCGAGTATAAACGCGCTCAAGGCATTTCCAATAATAAATACCACTACAGCTTCAGCCGAATATCTACAAACAGCCAATGCGACCCAGAAGAATGTTACTGCAGCTATAAAAAGCTGCGCCACCGCAACAACTTCATCAAGCGGCACCCTGGGCCTGTTCTCCGGGCAATCGATTTCTGGGAAGGGCGCGGCTATACCTGTAGGTTATCTGCTCATGCTACCTGTACTTGTGATAGCACTATACCTGGTCATAAGGATAAGGGAAACAAGGGAAGCGCAGAAACTCCGCGACGCTGCAAATACAAATGACAATGAGAAATTCACCTCTGCAGGAATGCTCTCATCGGATACAGGCAAAGATGGCGATTCTGATCTGCCACCAGAGGATCCTGCTATGAATGAGAAGCCTGTAACCGAAACAAAACCAACAGCAGAAGTGAAACCAGAACCTCCGCAACAGAGCTCATATGTACCGCCACCTACTGCCCTAAACCCATCACAGGCAATCTCGTTCCCCGCCGCACCGCCAAAGCCCAAGCCCGGAAAGAAGACTGCAAAGAAACCCAAGCCTGGGCAAAACGCCAAGGATAAATGAGTATTTTGCTAATTCCGCAGAGTATTTATATAGTACCTTAAACACTATATTAAAAAGGACTTCAGGCATTTTGTAGCAAAACCTTAAAAAGGCCTGCAGCAATTATATACCAAAGGAATTCACATGTCCAATGCAAAGAACTTCCAGAACTCCTTTCACATGTTCAGCGTTGCCCATGTAACTATATTGCAGATAGTACTCTTGTGGCTGTCTGCATAAAGGCGCACTCTCTTTTTGACGGTCTTTATGCAAATAATAATGGTGAGTTAAAACTTCCAGAAAGTGAATAAAATGGCAATGAAATCCGCTATGAGAAACGAGAAATACCTGCTTGGCAATTACGATGTGCCCAATACCAGGTTCGAGATTCCCAAAATAGTAATGCAAGCGCCTGATGTATACAGGGCGCTCCAGGACCCGCACGCAGCCGCTGCAGTTCCGACCAAAGTGCATAAGGAAACGCTTGCTTATCTTGACAAGGCTTACCGGGCTAGAACCGAGAGCGGCGAATCCCTCTCCGAAAGCCAGCTCGATACGCACGGCAGAATAGTTGACTTACTGAAGTCTGCGTCAAGCGGCGGCAGCTTCAAGTTCGATAAGCTCAGGGATGACCAGGACATACAGTTCGCACTTGCGATGCTGAGCACTTGGATGAGGGGGACTGGGTGGAGCAAGATCTCGCAATACGACCAGCGCGGCGGCATAATACCCGAGCTGCTGGAGAAAGTGCAGGACGGGCTGCCTATTTCGTTCTACATGGCGATGTCCAAGACTGGGCCTTACGAGAGCACAGTAAACACACCAGACCTCGCGCACCTTCTTCATATGGCCCGGCTAGGCACACTCCTCCAGCTGAAAGGCGGCTCTAAAGAAATCCACATAATAGACGAGTACGAAGGAATAAAGCAGCTTCCCGGTCTGCTTGTCGATTCACAATTCTGGAAGAGACTTAACTCAGAGGCAAGGCAAAACGTTGCAATGCTCTCTAGCTTTAACAATTCAGAATACCGCAAGACATTCATGGCGCTTGTCTCTCCTGTCTTATCTGTAAGTTTCCGTAAGCATCCAAACATACTGGAAGAGGTATTCTACGAAAATATCGGACGTTTTGAGACCGACCGTAATGCCCCGGAGCTTGAACAGAAAAGAAGGATGTTTGCAAGAGGCATGCCTCTCCCGCCTGACGAGCTTGTAATACCCCTTTCCGCATACCTTGAGGGATCGAAGCCCAAGCCTACAGACGCTATACATACCTCACTTATACACCGCGAGGGCGGGCTGCTTCTCGCTCTGACTCACGGATATGCCCCCATACACGGTGTCTCTCTGATCTGGCCCTCGAAGAATGGCCACCAGAGGATAGAAACCTTCAGGGAAATTGATATCTTTGCTATGGCCTCAGCTTTTAAGAACAGTCCTCTATCTGTTTCCGCTGTCTGGATGGCAAGTGGAGATACTGGCCAGAGCTCCGGGAGCGAGCAATTCCTAGGATATGTCGCGCATCGCAAGTCCAGCGCGCCTACATCAATAGACATAGAGGAGGCGCTCAAAGAAGGCATGAGGGAGTCCTCAATGGCATCCGCATCCGGCGGAGTGCACAACATGGCCGACATAGTCTCCAGAATACCTGATCTCACTGACGCACAGAGGGGCAGCATAATCTCAAGGCTTCCCGACCCCAGGCAATGACTCTAACAAAGGAATGTTGTAAATGCCACGCCTGTATCTTGCAGTTGACATAGGCAAGAGCAAGACGCTAGCTGCGCTAATCCAATCCGATGGAACAATAATCGAGAGAAAGCTTATTCCCACTGATCTTTCTGCTGGCGGCAGCAGGGTGATTTCCAACGCAGAGTCTTTGTTAGGCGAGCTTTCGCGCACATCTCCTGAGAGGCCTTCCGGAATAGGGGTCTGTACAATAGGCATCGTTGATCCTGCCCTGGGGAAGATACTCAAGAGCTCAATACCTTCCCTGACTGGTGAGAATGTTAAGGAAAGGTTCGAGAGACGACTAGGCATTCCTGTCTGCGTTGATAACGACCTGAACTGCCCGGGATACGGCGAGTATGTGTTCGGACTAGGCAGGCGTAGCAAGGCATTCGTATACTTTACCATATCTACGGGCGCAGGCATATCGACAATTATAGACGGCAATGTATGGCATGGCACTCACAATCTTGCCGGTTTCATAGGCAATGTTGATGGAATTACGGGAAAATCCGGAAACCAAAGCTTTGAATCTGCATTCAGCGGATCCGGAATAGAGGAAAGCGCTACAAAAGCCTTCGGTACCAAGCTTGCAGCCAAGGATGTATTCGAGATGTCACGCGGCAACTCTGAAAAGGCTGGAGACGCCCTATCCATTATAAATAGGGCGGTGATGCAGGCCGGAACCATAATAGCGTTAATCCAGATGACCATAGATCCAGACATGATTGTTGTGGGGGGCAGCGTTGCTGTAAATCAGCCGGATTTTGTGGCACAGATAAAAACCGATGCAGAAAAACGCATAGGTCCCGGAGCTGTGCAGCTGCCTAATGGAATAAACCTTGTTGTTTCGCGCCTCGGCCAGGACAACGGCATTATCGGTGCAATGGCGATGGTCAAGCGGAACCTGGAATAGCCCTTCCTGCCTCTAGCAGGAACGGCTTGCCGTGGTAGTACAGCATCGGCAGTTCGACTTCATTTCCAACCGCATCATAGATTATGTCGTAAAGGAACTCTGTACCTATCGAATTGCAGTGCACTGACATGCCCTGGAACGGCGCAAGCCTGCCTATCTCATATTTGAAGGTCAGTACATCCCTTCTGGTGCTTACCGTGCTTCTTATGAATCGACTGTTCCTGCTCCAGAAGTCGGTATCGCGCCTAGCATCCTGGAAGGCTATATACCTAAATGCCGCTTCCTCTGCCGCTTTCCTAATGCCTGCCGGGAGCGATGCTCTAGTGTAAGTCCTGACAGACTCCTCGAATGATGGCGAGCTGGTCGCGTTTAGGAATACACTGTACAGGTTCTTGAATTCCCGCGATCTTCTGGTCTCTTTGCTGCCCTTTATCCTGTCAAGCGAATCCTCAAAGGCATCTTCATATCCTGCGCCAAGGAAGGTCTCAAGCGGTCTTACCTCTATGTTCTTCATCCCGAACTCCCTTGCGAGAGAGCCGGCTTCCTTCACACTCCCAATAGCATTGGATTTCTTGAACATGAACATTTCATAATCAAAACTGTAGTTCTCTCCAGCTACCATGACCTTGGACGGCTTTCCGCTTATCTCCTCAAGCAGTTCCGCAAACCGGTTTAGTCTGCTAAGAAATATGAGATTCGAGAGATCGCAGTTTGTGTATGCCGTGCGAAGCGCATTTCTCATCTTTCCAAGGTATGTAAGAAGCAGGAAATCTGTGCGACGCCTGGAATTCATATCCTCAAGAAGCCTTCCGGAATCGCCCAAATACCACGAGAAGCCGCTCTTAAGCACAAAGTCTTCCGTATTCCTGTATCTGCGATTGAATATTAAATCCAGGTCCTTCAAAAGGAGCTCCTTCACTGCCTCTTTCTCGATTGTTTTTCTGACAAACCTGAAACGTTTCTTCAATATTGATCGGCTCAGCCTATGCCTGTACGCTACGCCAGATGCTTTCGAAACAGCAACATTATTCATATAATATCAACTCCATATGTTCCCCCCTAATAATCTGCCGGTAAGGAATATATAGCTTCATGCAGCTATCCCTCTAGGATGTTTGTGATGGTAAAGGTAATACTGTTTGATCTTGGCAACGTTATGATTTCTTACAGGCCCAATGAATACTTCAGGTACCTCTCAAAGGCAACTGGAACCCCTTTCCAAAAGGTCCTGAAACTGCTCAACAATCCAGGAAAACGGATGGAGCTGGGAAGCATGCATGCAAGCCAGTTCGATAATGCCGTTTCATCCAAGTTCGGAAGCGAAGTTATGGACTGGGCTACATATTTTGCTAGACATGCGCACGTTAAGCCTGAAGTCATGCGCTTTGCAAAGGAACTCGGCAGGAAGGGCTACGTCATTGGATGTCTCTCAAATGTAGACAAGCCCAGTTACGATTACATGATGAAAAACCTTGACCTGTCAGTCTTTAAGCGCAAGTTTGCCTCGTTTAAGATAGGCGCAAGGAAACCAGACATGCGCATTTATCGATATGCGATACGCAAGCTAAAAGTTAAACCCTCGGAGATAGTGTTTCTGGATGACATGAAGGCTAATGTGATCGGGGCCCGAAAGGCCGGAATCAAGGCCGTGCACTTCACCAACCTGAAGGATGCCAGGAAAAAGGTCTACTCATATCTATGCTGAGCTATGGTCATTTCTTTTCAGCCTTAAGAAAGAGCAGCACATCATTGGCCCTTGCTTCATCCGCGTCCATTCCCAGGGCTTTCACAAGGCTCATCATCTCGCCTGCTGTGCCCTCCCTGCCCAGCGCCAGGAGGAAATAGTAGCTATAAATATATACAAGATGGCTCTTTGCCTTGCTTGCCTCAAGCAGCCGCATAAGGCTTCTGTCCGGAACAAAGCCAGTAGCACGCAGCACAGCACCAACGCTCTCCTCGGTTATCTCCCTCCCTGCATAACTTACGAATGCCGCAGCATAAAGATATGGCATCATTTCTCCAGCATGTTCTATTATGCCCTTTGTCTCAACTATGCGCCTGAATTCAGCTGACATGTAGCTGCTTTCAGTCGATGCTATGGCGCCCATGAGAGCTTTCAGGACCGCAAGCTCCGTTTCAAGCACGGCCTCCTCAACTTCCACATCCCCTGCATACCCTTCAGAATCATTCACCATGCAAACACGATAATGTAGCATACGAACAAGCAATTATTAATTCTTATTGCAAGCTCCGGAATGCAAGCTGCATGAAAGCACGCTTGACGTAAAACGCAGCAAGATTATTAAATGCGTGCGTCCCATGCCCTTTGGTTCGGCGTATCATATGGTCTTTATAGACAATGTAGCATACAGCCTTTTCCTGCTGAGCATTGCAGGATTCATTGTGCTATACCTAATCGTAGACGTCTTCTGGGCTTTTCGCAAGGGAAAGCGAGACTACACAGATATACTAATGGGCGCATCTGTCCCTCTCTTGCTTGTTGGGCTGTACATGGTGATAACTGGCGCATACGGCCAGTTCACGTGGCCTCTTCCTGGCAGTTACAATATACTCTTCTATGACCCTCTGGTTTCCTTCGGCCTGGTAATACTCTCACTTGCCATTGCAATAAGGTATAAGGTGCGGTACGATTATGTGGGCTTTCTTGGACTCCTGGTAGGGATCATGACCTTATTTTATGGCATACAAGGATACAGCATAGGCCTTACCGAAGTACCAGCTGCCCTGCTCACGCTTTATGTCTTCTTCGGAATAGCCGGTATCTTCTCTTATCCAGTATCATTGATACTGGAGAGGCTTCCTGGGCTCAAGAGAAACCCATGGGCAGGATGGTATGTCTGCCTTGCGATATTCTTCTTCGCAATGCTGATGGCAGTACTAGTATCAGGATACATAGCCGTTTCCGCAATACCTGCTCACCTTCTTAGTCCTCCATGAAGTACGGCACTAACTTCTGGCCATGACCAAATCTAGTTCGGGGATTCTGTGCAGCTTGCCAGCCTAAATCCTAATATGGCACAGACGCTGCTGGTCTAAGCCCGTGCCAGGTACTTCATGTTGTCTGTTACCACTATATCATTATCATTAAGTCCCAGTCTGCGCACCCTGTGCATCCTCCAATTGCTGTTTGGCATGCCTACCACGACCTTGAATCCCTGCCTATGCGCCTTCCTTATGAAACGTTTTGTGGCTGACAAGTCATAAAATAGCACAAAGTCTGCCTTCAGATCGGAGGCATCCCTCAGCAAGTCTGCAAAAGCCGAACCTGATAGCAGGTTTAGAGCAAGCATGGGTCGCAGGTAAGCCCTGTAAAGGGACTCATATATCCTGCTCCGCATCCCCGGTCTCTTTAATTCGTTTATCCTGGCTATTGGATCCGACGGGAGTATCTTGATGAGTCCTGTGGCTATTTCTGGATCCTGCCTTCTGGTTTCCCTTATTATCGGCTTAATGAATGAGCTTACGATGGCTGCATCTTCCAAACCATGCAAGCGTATCAGCGTGAGCATATCACTAATAAGCTGCGGGCGTTCCATCCCCGGCTTAAGATCCAGCTGTATGCGATCCGGTATTCTCAATCCCTGGCATGTTATAGCGTCCAGCACCTCGCTAAACGACGCTATGCCCAGCTCCTTGGCTTCCCTGAGAGTCAGGCTATCTATTGGTTCAATTCCCCTACTGCTCTTAACTACTGGATCATGGGAGCACACGATCCTGCCGTCCTTTGTGACTCTCAAGTCCATCTCCGCATTAGGGAACTCGCGGAATCCGCTAAGTTTATTCTCCTTCCCCCCTCGATGTGCAAGGACTATCATACTAGTGCATTGTTCCGCTTACGTTTTATCCCTTCCCTGCAATCATTTAATGCGATTGGCCACTATCGAGGCTAATTCTGTGGCGTTCACGCTCCTGTTTGCCGGCTGTGTCATGGATACGAAAGCCGTAGTATTCCCCTTGAATCCCAGGACCATGACATAATTAACCAATGAGTTGGTAATGTACTGGTGTATATCATATGTGGAGAATGAGTAGGTCATGTTCGACATGGTAATATTCTTCTGTGCAGCAACAGATGAATAGTTTGCATTTAAACTCAAGCTCGTGAGGTTGAAGATGCCAGCGTATAGCTTCAGTGCCTCTGAATAAGTGTTCTTGGAATTATTGCTCTGCAGCATTAACTCTTGCAGTCTCCCTACCGGCTGTACGACTCCATTGACGTTTGCTGTTGCGTACGTATTATATGCAATTATGTACTCTGATGTCACCTTGTATCCAACATTGTTTGGCATAAGGCTTGCAAGCGTGATATTAAGCTGCGAACTGTTCCTTGCTGCATATGCGGTATAATTGGATGGCCCCAGCAGGGTATTGGCCTCAGAGACCGATATAAATCCCGGATATGCGCTCGCATTTATTGGGGTAGGATAAGCATAACTGGCGTTTGACTTAGGCGCTGTGGTTGGCACCAAGATCTGGCTACTGCCATTTATTGTGCTTGTGGGCTTGCTTCCAGAACCTGCACTCCTGCCCAGGCTATATGACACTAGTGCCACAACCACTACTATGATAATAAACGAAGCTATCATAATCAGCATCCTGGACTGGTCGCCGCTAACGCCCTTTGCACGGCTCGCGGTTTCCGGATGAGTATGCGTTGCATGTTGTGCATGCTCGCGGCCAACATTGTTATCTTCTGTCATAGAAACACAGACTTATTATGAAGCAGCAAGTTAAATATGTGCTGGTAATCAGCAGCTTTAGCAAATCTACAAGTCCCATGTGTAACTGTAGCCTGCCACTGTAATAAGAGAATCTGATTTTGTTGCCCTCAAAGAGACTCGCTTGAAGAGCAGGGATCCCGCCTTAACTGCTACTGTAAAATGTAGGTACCTTACGGCAAATACTTCTTTAGACGATTGATAACGTTCTTAAATGTTATATGCCTATATAGATTGTCTAAAATGGAATCTGAATCACAACAACCTACTTCTACTGTGTCTACTGCTCCAACACCAACTGACTCAAGGGGCAAGCTCCCCTATCTTCTTGGTGGTATCCTCGTAGCCTTAGTTGCTATTGGAATCGGTTATTATTTACTTAACACACAGAGCTCCACTACAAGTCAAAAAGGTACAATGGCCAATCCATACAATCCAAGCCAAGGATACTCGGGTTCAGGATATTATAACATAAGCGGCCAAGCTATCTATATTTCTAGCCAAAGCCAACTAAAAAGCGCTTCGGATAAACAAACGACTGCAGCGACAAGTCTTCAAACAACCATTCAAACATCATCTGCATCGACTACGCCAACAACCACCGGTAGGTCTTCGCCTACTACTTCTATTGCCTCAAGTCCGAACTCAAGCAGTTCTAAAACTGCCCAATATGTACTGATAAATGTTACCGGGATGAACGTTAAGCTTATAAATAAGCAGACAAACGCTGTTTCGAATATTTATATCCAATCGTCATTCTCAGAAACTGTAATCCCAAACACTACATATCAGATTCCTGTAGGAATCCCCCGTGGCGATAACCCCGTATCTGGATATGTAAATTTGCCATTCACTCCTGGAACTACACCATTCTCCCAAGCAGGTTATATTTTACACCCGAACACCAGTTATATCGATATATTATACATAAATCCAAAATACGCTTACAAAGGCCCGATGAATGTAACCGTATATTACAATACAGCATCATCTACAGCAAGCAACGCATCCACAACAAACCCAACAACAATCCCCCCAACCACTACTGTGCATCCTGAAACGGCAAGCATACCTAAATCTGCACTGCAGTACATGTATCCAAATTCTACACTTCCACGTATAACCATATTCAATGGCACGGCACCAACACACGAAATAGGTGGGTATACATATGATTATGAGATGGTGGTAGTTGGAAACCAGTATTCCAACTCCGAAACTGCTCAAATATTCGAGCAGAATCCTGCCCTAGCCAACCAGTTCGGCCCTGGCTCTGTCATAGTCCAATCATTTAATGCTAATACAATTCTTGTAGCTGGATACACATCAAACGAAACATTGGAAGCCGGAAACATGTTTATAAGAGAAATAAACGCATCTTCCAATGGACCAAAACAACCCATACTCTTCGATGGCGTAATAATATTAAATGCCACTGGCATTCCATCAGCCATAGCCATTGTTGTAGGTTCAAATGCCACTTCCCAAGATTGGCAGACTGCAGTAAACATTGCATCCGCCATTCACAATGTTTCAATAAGCGGAAATGTAGGAAAATCATAATGACCTTGCCCTGGTCACATCCTGCACCTATTCGGCAGTTTTATTTCGCAAGGTGTTAGAACTAGCTGATTTAAACGGGACACAGGAAGTTTACCGAAATAGTAAGATTGCCAGTTTAAATCATTTAAACAATTTGCATCTTTCTTGCAATAACGCAATAACCATGATAATGCTTCTTCCCTGTATGCAACCTTATTATCTTATATCCTCTAAGGAAACGCATTAACTCTTTCCTATCTAAAGAACGATGTAGTACTCCCTTCTCTGGTCCAGACAATGGGATATAAGTGTGCTTTTCTATCCATCTATGTGTTATCGGTTTCCCGTATTCTACCCATGTCTTTTCAAGTTTTTGTGACCCCTCATAATCAGGAACCTGCAAGAATAAGAAGCCTTTAATCTTAATCACTCTATTGATATCCCCAAATATCCTTTTTAGGGTTCTTGCGTTTGTATGGTGGATTGACCTTGTTGCTATAACTAAATCGAAATAGCCATTTGGGTATGGCAGGCCCTTTGTAAAGTCATAGCACTTTAGATCTGCATGCAGTTTGATCCTCGCAAGCTGTCTATCAAGGTGCTTTATTATTGGCGGATGATTATCAATGCCGAATACATCATGCCCATTGCCAGAAAAATAGATAACATGCCTTCCATGTCCGCATCCGATATCTAAAATCCGCGAGCCAGCATTGAGTCTTTTGTTTATAAATGGTATCTCTGGTTCTACCTTGTAGCCTTTACTCCTGTACCAGGAGGTCCAGTTAGACGACATAAACTACAATGGACTGAATAGTCTTATAAAAGCTCAGCGATGTTTCCTGAAAATAAGTGGGAGTCTTAATACCATTGTCGACGTAAGCTACTGTATGGAGGCACAGGGAATCGAACCCAGGTTTGCGCCGTGTAAAGGCGCCGTCCTACCATTAGACTATGCCTCCGCTTTCTTCATTTAGAGTGTCTTTCACAGAATTTATCTATCTTCTCAATGGCATCGGCAAGTACATCTCGTTGCGGTAACGCAACAAGCCTTACATGATCTTCACCGCCGAATCCAGATCCCCTTGTGAGCAGTACTCCCTCCTCTTCTAGCAGCTTATGTACAAAATCCTTGTCACTCGCCAAGTCCAGCTTCTCCATATTCAACTTCGGAAATAAATAATATGCTCCACGGGGAGGTATGACATGCATATAGTCACTATCATTTATCATCTTAGAAGCGAAATTGGCCCTGTCCTCGATCTCCCTTATGAAATAGTCAATGGCCTTCCTGTGCTCTACGATGTTGTTTATACCTTCTGCTACAGCATACTGTGCCGGCGTGCTTACGCACAACCTAATTGCACAAAAGTCATAGATGCTCTTCTTAAGCACCCTTGAAACCGCATCGTCTCCTGGAACTACAACAAAACCTATCCTGAATCCTGTAGCATCAAGATCCTTAGAAGCCCCATTGAATATTATGTGTGGAATACCTTTTGCTACCTGCGATACGCTTGTAAACTTTGCACCGTTGTAAACCACCTCGTCATATATCTCGTCGCTTATAAGTACAAGGTCATTATTATTTGCAATGTCTGCTATTCTCTCTATGACATTCCTGTCAAGGACCATTCCGGTGGGGTTGCTAGGGTTTGTCACCATAAGGTACTTCACAGCCTTTCCATCCTTTTTTGTGGCCTTTATCTTCCTGTCGAGGTCGTCTGTGTCAACGTCCCACTCCCTGTCCTCCTGGTATTCCTGGAAAATTGGTTCTCCTCCAAATACCCTAAAACCGCTATAACAAACGGCGTAGTACGGTTTGAACATAACTGCACGATCCCCAGGATTGACAAGGATCGAGTTTAGGAATATCAAGGCTTCGCTAACCCCGTGTGTGATAAAAGCACCGTAGTTGGGATTGACATCTATGTTGTAAATACGTTTGTACCTATTCGAAACGGCTTCCCTTAACTCTAGTATCCCCTCAGGATCGCAATAGCCCGTTTTGCCTTCTTTTAAGGCATTGATGTACGCATCTACCATATACTTCGGTGTGGGAAAGAACTTCGCAGGATCTCCGATATTGAGCCTTATGATCCTCTTCCCCGACTGAGCCAGCATTTGTGCGGTGGAGTTCTCCTCCTCAATGGCATTCTCTGCATACTGGCTGAACCTGGAGAGTATATTGGTGTCCAATCTCTTCACCTGTGCCGATTGCTACAAAAAGCGATATAGTATATACGACTAATATAATATATCTTTGCAGGTGTTAAACTCAAAGCATTTAAGCCTGGCTGGAATTCTCCAGGCAAGTAAAATCCAGAGGATTAGCCTACTGAAGAACGAACTAAGCACAAACCAGAAGGGTTTAGTAAGGCCGGATAGAACACGGCTTCACTGCCGAAGCATACATGGCCAATATCTGGGCATACTGGACACTATTTCTCAGATAGCCTTGCTTCTTCTATTAAATAGAAGCCGCTTACTCCATTCCACTCTGTCCTGGCCTTTACTATCTCGATTCTTTTCTTGAAGAGCGGGGCATCAAGCACAAAGCTCTCTGCCTCCCCTCCCTCAAAAAGCATGTTTATGCCATGCTTCCTATTCGCTTCTTGCAGTTTTTCTATTATTAGGTTGTCTATTCGCTTTCCCAGAAATGAGTCATCAAGGCCTTCTGCACTTACAGATGTGATTATCGCATTGTAATGGGCTGCAATGCCGCCCAGTTCCTCCAGTGGATCAATGTGCCATAACGGCGCCATATGCTCTATACCCAACTTCTTTGCGATATTGTTTATCCTATCGCCCTGATACCTGCTGTATGTGGCCCCTGTGACAAGCGTCCTAACGCCATTCTCGATCAGAACGCGCTCCAGGTCTGCAAGCTCCTCCTCTTTCCTTCCTTCAGTATCATAGAATACCTGGCTGATGCCCAGTGCCTCAGCCTGCAGACTTGTATACTTCACGTTAGGGTAATGAAACATGTAGCTTGACTTGTTCTTGCTCATCATAGTGATAAGAAGGTCTATCTGGACCCCGCTCTCTACTGCTTTGTGGAGAGCAAAAGTAGAGTCTTTCCCGCCGCTATACAAAACTGCGTTATGCATCGCTCCACCTAAGATAAGTATGGCAATCAGCGCTTGGCCTTTGCAAGCTTCTTCTTAACGTGCTTCAGCGCAGAAAAAGTGTCCCTGTCGATTTCCTCAAGCCGCATCCTTATGTATCTCTGCTGCGCCTGCATTCCTGGTATTACCTTATAATCAAGCGCGTTGACCCTCCTCTTAGTCTTGTCTATCTCCAGCACAAGCCTTCGCAGTCCTTGCTCCCTCTGCACTACTGCTATTATGAAGTCTGTCGCCTTTGTGAAGGTGTCATTTATGTCATCTACTGCAAGGCTGGTTGAGAAAAGGAGTTCTGGCTCAACTGCTTTTGGCGGTATCCTCTCAACTTGCGGTATCCGCACACCCATGATGTTCTTTACCCGCATCTTAATCGGTGGCGCTTCACGCATATGTAAGGCAACATCCTCGAGCTCGAAATCCCCTACATAGGTTGACGCAGTTTCCACTGTCTTGTACGATTCCTGTATCAGTTCATTGAGCTTTGACCTGCTCTCCGAGGACTGTTTCAGCATCTTGAGAAACTCGAGCACAAGAACCTCTCTCTTTCTCTTAAGTATACCATAGCCCTTCCTCGCTACGGTTACCCTCTTCTTGAGGTTGATCAGGTTTATCCTTGTGGGGTTGAGCCTTGCCATTACGCATTCCCCTTGCCCTTCCTGTAATACTTAGCCACGTAATCCTTCTTGATCCTAGTGAGGTCCCCCTCGGGCAGCATGGAGAGAAGGTCCCATCCTATGTCCAGGGTCTCCTCTATGGTCCTCCTCTCATAAGTGCCCTGGCCTATGAACCTTGCCTCGAATTCGTCCCCGAATTTCAGATACCTCTTATCCTCATCGCTTAGTGCCTCGGCGCCGACTATGGCACTCAGGCTCTTTGCATCCTGAGCCTTTGCATAGAAAGTATACAATTGGTTTGACACCCCGCTGTGGTCCTCCCTTGTCTTCCCTGGTCCTATCCCATTGTTCATGAGCCTCGAGAGCGATCCCAGGGGCTGTATTGGAGGGTAGATTCCTTTGTTCATCAGGTCCCTGCTCAGGTTTATCTGGCCTTCTGTAATGTATCCCGTAAGGTCCGGTATCGGGTGGGTTACATCGTCGCTTGGCATTGTA
Source organism: Microcaldota archaeon (assembly GCA_021804105.1). Taxonomy (GTDB): domain Archaea; phylum Micrarchaeota; class Micrarchaeia; order Micrarchaeales; family CABMGC01; genus JAKAVK01. The sequence goes on from JAJZKP010000002.1 coordinate 52,733, forward strand.
AGGACGTCCAGCTGCGTTATGCTTCCCTTCTTGCCCTTGATTATCCCCGCGCGTTCGTAGATGCTTGCGAAGTCCGTATACATGTATCCAGGGTATCCTCTTCTCCCCGGCACTTCTTCCCTTGCGCTTGACAGTTCCCTAAGTGCCTCGGCGTAATTTGTCATGTCGTCAAGTATGACAAGGACATGCATTCCCCTGTCATATGCAAGGTATTCAGCCGTGCTCAATGCAAGCCTTGGAGTAAGGATCCTTTCTATGCTCGGATCGTCTGCAAGGTTGATGAAGGCAACAGTTCTCTTTAATGCTCCTGTCTTCCTGAATTCGTTTATGAAATACGACGCGTCATCGTAGGTTATCCCTATTCCTGCAAAAACTACAGCAAAGCCCTCGCTACTGTTCTTGACATTGGCCTGCCTTGTCACCTGCGCGGCAAGCTGATTGTGGGGCAGCCCCGAAGCCGAGAATATCGGCAGCTTCTGTCCCCTTACAAGCGTGTCAAGGCCATCTATTGCCGATACCCCTGTTTCTATAAATTCGCTCGGCTTCTCTCTTGCCGTTGGGTTGATCGGAGCTCCGTTTATATCTCTTTTCTCCTCGGCAGCCACCCCCGCACTTGTATCCCTTGGCTTTCCCTGACCGTTGAAGACCCTGCCAAGCATGCTTTCGCTAACCCCCACCGTGAATGTCTCGCCCAGGAAGCTTACTGATGTTGTGTCGATATTTATTCCGTCTGTTGGCCCGAAGACCTGCACTACTGCATACTTGTCGCTTGTCTCCAGGACCTGGCCAAGCCTGCTTTCCCCATCTGCGGTCCTAATCCTGACTACCTCGTTGTACTGTGCATTCCTTGTCTTTCCCACTACTACTAACGGTCCTGCAACGCTCTCTATGGTGCTGTATTCTATATCGAATTTCATAACATCACGCTTTCTCTTCCTCTATCTGTGCCTGGTACTCCTTCAGCAATGCCCGGAACTCGGAGTCTATATTATCCTTTACCCTCTTCTCCTCCTTCTCTATGTCCTGCTCCTTGACGCTCTTAAGCCTGCCTATCTCCTCTCTCACCTTCATCTTAGTTATCTTGTCTGCTTCTATCAGGTGCGCTACTGCGTCATCGGCCTTTGTGCCAAAATAGAGTATTGCTGAAAGCATGACCTTCTGTTTTGCAAGGCTCGTATATGTGTCTATCTCATCATAGGCATTCTGCCTTAGGAAGTCTTCCCTTATCATCCTCCCTATCTCAAGGACTATTTTCTCGTTGTCAGGAAGTGCGTCTGCTCCGACAAGCTGTACTATGTCCTTCAATTCCGCCTCGCGCTGAAGCAGCTTCATGGCCCTTATCCTGTCATTCACAAAGCTTTCGCCTGCATTCTTCACGTACCAGTCCTTGAGGGCATCGAGGTAGAGCGAATAGCTATTGAGCCAGTTTACGGAAGGATAGTGCCTTGCAGAGGCAAGCGCAACGTCAAGCGCCCAGAAGGTCTTAACGACCCGCAACGTGCCCTGTGAGACAGGTTCGGAGATATCTCCTCCTGCCGGCGATACGGCCCCTATGATTGTTACTGAACCAACCTTTCCATTGAGCGATTCCACTTTACCGCTTCTTTCGTAATACTCTGCAAGCCTCTTTGGAAGATATGCTGGGTATCCTTCCTCCCCAGGCATTTCCTCAAGCCTTGCTGAGATTTCCCTCATTGCCTCGGCCCATCTCGAAGTTGAGTCTGCCATGATAGCAACGCTGTATCCCATGTCCCTGAAATATTCCGCTATAGTTATTCCAGTATATATGCTTGCCTCTCTTGCTGCCACTGGCATGTTGCTGGTGTTTGCAACTAGCACTGTCCTTTCCATGAGCGGCCTCTTGGTCTTTGGGTCTACCAGCTCCGGGAACTCTACCAGCACATCTGTCATCTCGTTGCCGCGTTCGCCGCATCCTACGTAAACTACTATGTCTGCATCAGCAAACTTTGCAATCTGTTGCTGAATGACTGTTTTTCCCGATCCGAACGGCCCAGGCACAGCAGCGCTTCCGCCTTTTGCAACAGGGAAGAACGTGTCAAGGACGCGCTGCCCTGTAACCAGCGGCTCCTCGGACCTGAACTTGTTCTTGAAAGGAGACGACCTCCTGACAGGCCTCTTTTGCATAAGCGTTATGTTGGTTGTCTTGCCACCTTTGGTCACTTTGGCTATCGCCTGGTCTACGGAAAAGCTCCCATTCTTCAGCCCAGATATCTTGCCTTCAACGCCATATGGAACCATGATATAGTGTTTCAGGTGCTCGGTTTCCTGGACGTATCCCAATATGTCACCGGAGCTCACCCCGGCACCGTTCTTTATGCCCTTTTCTGCAATGAACTTCCATTTCTTTTTCCTGTCAAGTGCGTCTGCATTTACTCCCTTCCCTATAAATGCCCCTGTCTTCGACCTTATCACTTCCAGCGGCCTCTGTATCCCGTCATAGACATTGTTGAGTATGCCGGGACCGAGCTCTGCCATTAGCGGCACTCCTGAAGATTCTACCGGCTCTCCTGGGCTTATCCCGGTCGTATCCTCGTATACCTGTATTATGGCCTTCTCGCCGCGCAGTTGTATAATCTCGCCTATGAGGCCGAGTTTGCCTACCTTGACAACGTCATACATCCTAGTTCCAAGCATATCGTTAGCCACTACGAGCGGCCCCGAAATTCTTTCTATGATACCCATTGCTTCACCAATTATTTGTTAAACATTTTAGTTATATCGATGCCTATTGCCCTCATTATGAGATTGCGGAGGGTGTCTTCCTCTGTGATGCCCTCGTTAGGCTCAGGAACCTGGACAACGAGAGGAAGTATGCTCGCTTCCATTGTGTCGTGCAGCCGTCTGTCCTTCACGAGCCTCTTGACTGATGAACTTACTATTATTATACCGATATCGTCTCTTGCTAGAATCTCCCTAAGCCTTGCCTCAGCAGCCTCAGTCTCAGTTACCGTTGACGACTCGGTTATTCCGGCAAGCTTGAACCCAAGATTGAGCTGCTGGTTGCCTAAGAGGGCTATTTTGTATTGCTTCTCTACTCTTTCTTCCATACTATCAGCCTTTCCATCTCATCCTTGCTGAGCCCATAGATTCTTCCATGTATAAGTATCCTTAGCGTGAAGACCTCGATCTCTTTTAGGTATGAGTAAATCAATATCGATCCGAATGAGAGTATGCTGTGCTTAAGGAGCCTTACACTCTCGTTGAATATCGAGTTTTTCATGCCTATCTCGAATATCAGCAACTGCTTCTTCTTGCTGTTCTTGTACACTTCAACTGCGTCCTTCAAGTCGTAAGCCTTTACCTGCAACATCATCGACTCTATATCCTTTGAGCCCGAGTAAAGCTGCTCCAGTTCTGCCGGCCCTATTCTCCCGTGCATTATTATGCTGCCTGCAAAGTCGGAGAACTTCAGCCCAGCCCTCTTTGCCTTTATGAGTATAAGCAGGTTCTTCATGTCTATATCCATCTTTAGTATCTGCGCCGGTTCGTTATGTATTATCCTTAGTCCAACTATCGTCTTGCCCAACTCCCTGTAATAGCTCTTGTCTATGGCCGCAGCAGTGCTTACTGCACTCTTGCTCTTCTTGTAAACTTCAAGCGCCTCTTGTAGAGTAGCCAGGTAGGGCGAATTGATCATGAACTTGTTCAGCATGCCTTCTACAGAATCTTCCCTCATGGCTTCCTTTATTGCAGCAGCATTGTACCTGCCGAAGTCGATTACATACTTCGATATCGACTCATAATCCGCCTTCCTTTCCTTTGCCTCAATCGCTAGCTTTACGTTGTAAAGGCCCCACTTGCCGATAACTGCACGTATTAGGCTCCTTTCCGTGGTAGGGGTTATCTGCACGAGCCTGCTAGTATTCTTCGCAAGGTTCTTGCTTAGCGCAAAATCTACCAGCTCGTTCTTTATTGCGAGGCCTCCAAAGCTCTCCAGGTCCTCTTTATAGTCGCTCTGGAAGAGAAGAGCTATAATGGAGCTTACATCCTTGGCGTTCATGATCTCCTGCATGGTCTTCTTGCCTATCAGCTTAGCTTCCATGGCCTTAACCCTGGCGCTGGAATAACCGTAATGCATTGCTGCATCCATGCCTGATCTCAAGTCTATCTCCTCCTCTTGGTTCTCTTCGCCTTGGCACTCTTCCTTGGCTTTGCTGGGAGTCTCTGCTTTCTCTTCTCTGGTTTGCCCTTGACTATTGCCCTCTCGCTCTTCCTCTCCATCGCATTAGCCGCACGTTCTATCCTGCGTTCTGCGCTTCCTGAGAATACCTCATCTGCAACCATCTTCCTGATCTCATCAATGCTGCCTTCCACTATGGCATCCACCGTAGCGTTCAGTGCTATTTTCCTATCAGGTGTGGAGATTATGAAGCCGTCTACATTATCGATCTCTACGGTGTGCTTGCCTTTGGCTATTGCTGCATTCGTCTTGTTGGTCCTGATAACAAAGTCGCTGCCCTGATAGACCTCTGCAAACTGCCTGAGGCCGCTTTTTAGCACCTTCTCCATGCCTTCCTCACGCACCCGTCTTGCCACTTCCTTGCGCACTTGGTCAAGTATGCTCTCGATTACCTTGCTCTTTGCCTCTATGACCATTGAGTTCCTCTCTGTCTCGAGCCCCGAAGATGCCTCAAGCCGCATTCTCCCTTCCTCGCGCCTGGCTTCCTCCTCAGCTTGCTTGAGGATATCCTTGGCTCGACTCTCTGCATCCTTGATTATTGCAGCTGCCTGGGCATCGGCCTCGCTCTGCTCGGCCTTCGCCTTGGACTCGGCTTCTCCAAGTATGCTTTTCCTAATGGCTTCTAGCGACATGTGCTTACCTGATTATATTATGCCGAAGGTCAGCATTATGAGTATCGAGACTACGAATCCGAAGATGAGCAGCGTTTCCGGAAGCACAAGGAACAAAAGAACTATTCCCATGCTATCCGGCTTCTCGGCTATAAGCCCAAGTCCCGCGCTTCCTATTCCCGACTGCGCCATTCCTGTTCCTATTGCTCCTCCTGCTATCGCTATTCCGGCTCCTATTGCTGCGTACTCAGCTCCTGTTAGTACCATTTGTTTCACCAATATTTTTTTCTTCTTTAGTATAAACTCTCTTGTATCCGAAAGGCCTGAACCGTATCCCGTTTCCTATATAGAACTTTGAGAAAAACTCCACAAAGTTAAGCCTCACGCCTTGCACGATCCCTTCAAAGATTCCAAGGATCATGTTAAGGAAATGAAGCAATGCGAATATTATCAGGTAAACAATAAATACCAATAAGCCTATGATGCCTCCGCTGAAATGGGGTGTGAAATAAGTGTCTATGAGCAGGGCTATTATTACGGAGCCTAGCCCAAAACCCATTATCCTCGCGTAACTTAGCGGGTGCGTTATGAGGTTTATCGTTTCTGTGGCTTCATGTCCGCTTGTTGCAGCTGTTGCAAGTATGGCTACTACCGCAAGCGCAGCACAATAGAGTGGCAAGCTGCCGCTCGTGATCCCAAACAGAGCGCTTATAGCTATTGTGCCAAAAAGTATTGCTGCTATCGAGGTAAGTTTGCTAACTGCCATCATCTTATGGCCCCTCTTCCAGTGGTTTATGAATCCGAAGATAAGGCCTATTATTATCTGGACAATTCCAAATATTATGGTAATCCCTATTATAAGGGTTGCATCCTTGAGCCAATCGAACCCTGTGAATCCTGGGATGATATACTGGTTCAATTGGAAGCCGAAGTACTGATTGGACAGGAACCCGAAAAACATGGCTGCTACAGACATCATCTGCCATATCTTCGCCGCATTGTATACAAGCCCGTCCTTGCTGACTATCCTTGATACATATGTAACAAATATGAGTGATAGAAGCCCATAACCTACATCGCTGACCATAAGCCCATAAAATATCGGGAATGAGAGGACGAATATCCATGTAGGATCTATTTCGTCGCTTCTTTGGGTTGAGTAAAAATTAAGCAGATACTCGAATGGTTTCAGGATTCCGGGCCTGTTTGTGTGTGTTGGTGCAAGTTCATCATGCGGCAGTGTCTCTACCTCAACCTTCCCTTTTGTGATACGCTGGAGCTTCTCTCCGAGCGCCTTGAACCTGCGCTTCTCTATCCATCCCTCGGCTATGAATGTGCTTTCTGTCCTCTTGAACATCGATCCGGCATCGGCCCTTTCCAGCTCTATGCCGAGCATCTCGCTCAGGTTAAACAAATGGGAATAGTTCCTCGTGCCTAGCTGATCAAGCTCATGCGCTATACCATGAAGCCTTCTCTCGTTCTGGGCGCGTTTTTCCCTGACTGTCTTCAGTATGTCAGAAGGATAGCCAGTTACATACTTGGCGGTAAGGTCTAGCTCTGAGAAGCCCATATCCTTTATCATCGATTCTATATCCTTCTTCTTGTCGTACGCCACGAAAACAAGGAAGCTTTTCTTCATCTTGCTTATGTATACCTCGATGCCTTCCTGCTCCTTGACAACCTTCTTGAAGGCTTTTAGTGCCTTTGCATCGCCCTCGAAAGCCTTGTATGCAACGTGTTCGCTTCTTATCCTGCTGAAGTCTACCCTGACGTGCTGAAATGCAAGTGCTATGTGCTCTGCATTGTCCAGAGCCGCCATATCCTCCTCGATGCCCTTCCTATCATTGCTTAGCACGTATATGCGGTCAAGCGCTTTCATGCCCTTAACATCCTTAAGCAGCAAGTCAGCGCTCCTGTGCTTCTCTCCTCTGACCTCTTTCTTTGGCAGTACCTGGAGTGCGCCGTTTACCTTTATCAGTGAATCCGATATTTCTGTAGAATAAGATGCCGGCTTGTCATCCATGGCATCGAGCTTGCTTTTCCTCAAGTCGATTATATTCATCTGGTGCAGCGCCGCAACCACTTTACTCTTGTCCTCTTCAAGGGCAACTATCCTTACCTTCTCCATAGGTTCTGTATGGAACAAACTAATCAACCGATTATCTGCTTTGCGGCCTTGCTTCCTATCCTCTTTATAGTCTCCTTGCTTATCTTCATCTTCTCTATCCTCTTCGCAAGTTCTTTTGCTTCAGCCATGCCTTTTTCCCTATTCTTTTCGATGTCTTCCCCTGCCTTCTTGAGTATCTTCTCCTTCGTAGCCTTGGCTTCAGTTTCAGCTTCAGCCAGTATGCCTGCAGCCTTCTCATGCGCCTTGGTTATCCTCTCGTTCTTGTGCTTCCCTGCAGAATCTATTATTGACTTGGCCTTGCTCTCTGCCTCCTGCACGTTTTCTATAGACGAATTAGCCATAATCGCACCTTATCGGACCTTATACTAAGCATTATTCTGGGACAAAAAGGCCTCCGATAGTAATACGTGAGTTAAGTTTAAAAGGATTGGTGTGACTCGCCAGTATGGGGCTTTGGCTAAGTGTTAATTAATATGCCTTGCATATTTGGTCTATGCTGTATTTTGTCCAGATAGCAACTTTCTTCGAGGAAAGCTCCTTAAAAGAGCTTGATGGGATGGTTAAGTTCAAGATTATTGACAGGCAGCTTAACAATCTAATAATAGAAACCGGCGGAAACCTGCTAAAAGCGATCGGCAAAAAGAAGGCAACCTTTGTTTATAGTGCCTTCCCGCTCTATTCAAATGGCCTCATATCTAAGAACGATTACCTAGGTTCGATATACAAGGCTCTCCTGAAGGCAGTCAAAGGATCTGGTATAGCTAAAGACGAGGTGATACGGCTAGAATGCTATGATATCAACAACAGGGAAGGCTACTCGGCAAAAGATCTTGAAGTAAGACTGGGCAAAATGCTGATAGAAGACGGATATACTGCAGACCTGATAAACCCTGTGCGCTTTGTTTACCTCATCCTGCTGAACGGCACCTGCTATATCGGCCAGGAAAAGTACGAGAACAAAAGCCGGGTCTTGAATCCCCTGCGCCTCTATTCACAGACGGAACATACGAGCAGGGCGGAAATGAAGATTGCAGAAGCATTCGAGAGTTTCGGTATAAAATCAAGCGGCATTGCCATCGACCTCGGGGCAGCCCCTGGGGGCTGGAGCAAGTTCCTTGCAAGGACTGGATTCAAGGTTATGGCAGTGGACACCGCCAAGCTTGATTACAAATCGCTCAAAGATGCAGGCCTGAAAGTAGTTGTAGACCCAAAATCATTGCAAAAGGCGCTGGACGAATGCAACATAGTGCATGTCAGGGCACGCGCAGCAGACTTCCTGAAGAAAGCAAATGGGATTGGCATAGACCTGCTTGCTGATGACATGAATATGGACTGCAGATCCTCATCAGCAGAGGTGCTTAAGTATGCATCGCTCATGCGAAAAGGCTCTGTATTAATCATGACGATAAAATGCATAACGCGGAACGCGCCCAAGTACGTGGCCCAGGCAAGGAAGATGCTTTCCGCGAAATTCTCTATTAAGGCCATTAAAGTGCTTCCAGTAAACAGGCAGGAGGTGACCCTATACGCGATCAGGAAATAATTTAACTGTGTTCATTTAACATTTGGACAGGGCAAAGATTTCATGGACTATCTGCAGGTTGCTATAAAGGCTTCGTTGGAGTCTGGCAAGATTTTAAGGAAACACTTTAAGAGAGGAGTAAAGCCCCTGAACAAATCCGATGGCTCCCCAGTCACAATAGCAGATAAGGAATCTGAGAAAAAGATAGTCTCAATAATCAGGGCACATTTCCCAGACCATAACATACTCGGGGAGGAATTTACATATGAAAAGACCGACTCAGAATTCAAGTGGATAATAGATCCGCTGGACATGACAAAGAATTTCTTCAGGGGAGTGCCATTTTATTCAAATCTGATAGCTTTGGAAAAGAAGGGAAAGGTTATAAGTGGAGTTATAAACCTGCCAGAGATCAATATGCTTGCATACGCCACCATTGGGAAAGGCGCCTTTGTAAATGGTAAAAGGGCCCATGTCTCAAAGACTAAGGCATTGGACCAGTCATTTATCGTATTCGGAGACATTGACAAGCACGCAACCGCACCATATACCAGGGGTACGTTCGACTTGATTGACATGTGCAGGTTCAACCGCGGATATGGGGATGCGCTCGGATATGTACTCCTTGCAAAGGGCAATGTGGACATAATGCTGGACAGGGGAAAGCCATGGGACGTAGCACCTGGAAAGATAATCGTCGAGGAGGCTGGAGGCAAGTTTACTGACTATTCCGGAAATGATACCATATACGGCAAGGGGCCAAGCATCGCCACAAATGGCATCCTGCATAATCGTGCGCTCAAATTGCTCAAGTAAATGGAAGCAGTGGTGTGCCGTAGCCCCCCTTCTGTTTTAGACGGCATTCGACTAAGCGGCTTTTACGCCTTGCATGCTCATTCGTATGCGCATCGGCCGTTTCATCCACACCTGCACGCTCGTAGTGTCATCGCTTATGTGCAGTAGCGGTCTCGTTTCTGTTCCGAATAGGGCCTTGAACCCTGCATACATCTGCATGGGGAGAGCTTCCTCAGTCATATTGACCGTAGGCCGTCCGCACACCACTATATCGGATTTGCCTTGCATGGTATATAAAACTTCCCGAAGTTGGGGCTTTGCTCATAAACCCTGCTCATAAATCCATTTACTGAGCAGATTTAATATTTTATGAGCAGATACTTTATCATGCCAGAAAAAGATGGAAATACCCTCCCAAGCGAACAACAACGCTTTAATTTGCAAGGATTAGAAAGAAGGCAGAAACTTGCAAATGAACTACTGGATATAGGTTTGAGAGGGCTAAATAGGGGTGGGGTTATGCCATATGCCTTAGAAGCACATGTATTTGGAGTTGCAAATAAAGACTATGAGGAAGCAGTAGAAGCGTATAGGTATGGTTTGTATGAGGCTTCTATGGTTATGGTAAGAGCAACCATAGATGCAGCTTTGTATGCATCTAAGTATACAGTCGTTGATAAAATAGAAGGTTTTGAAAGACGTATGGGCGGAAGCCTTGGAAGCCATAGCAGTTGCCGTAAAAGACGAATAGAGTGGGAAGACTTAGAACCTGAAGCAAAATCGCTTGGCCTAAATCTAAAAAGAAGGCGAGAACTTTATCGTATTAGAGATAGATATGGGAATCTATCAGCCCATAATGCTGCAAGGCAGATGGCCGATACGATAAAATATGCAAGTTTATCTGAGGAAGAACGAAAGAGAGTAAAACCTCCAAAGTGGTTCATTAAAGAATCTGATGCCTATCAGGTTCTGAAACGCACAGGTAAGTATCTGGCTTATATAAGACGAGTTTATGCGTTAAAAACTCTCAAAGCACTAAATTGGGTTCCACTTTTAGCTCATATATAGCACTTATCAGAACTGTAATATTGTATGCTATCAGCTTGCAAAGAAGCTCATTAGTTTGAGACACTATATTCTTGTTCTTTAGGCTGTCTCCAAACTTGCTCTTAATAGCCATATTCGCAGATTCGATGTTGCTTCTCTTGCGGTAATGTTTCATAAGCTAGTCTTTGAACATATGCTAGTAGTAGAACGTCTTATTCCAGACCTTGCCACCATGACTGCGTTGGCTTGCATTTACCTTGAATGGTATGTATGTGCTGATTGAGGTTTCTGCTATCCTACGAGCCCCAGTATCTTTCCGCGATCCTTGATGCTCTTTACTACAAGGCTTGCCCCTGCCGACTTGAGTTCGCCCTCTGAATGGTGCCCGCTCTCTACGCCAACAGACGCAACTCCCACCGCCTTAGCATCTTTTATCATGTACGGCGAGTTTGTCACTATAAGTATCTCTTCCTTCCCGATCTTAAGTTCCGATTCGGCTCTCTTTACTGCACTCCTTACTATATCCTCAAATGTCTTGCCGTCATTTCCATAGGCCCCAATCTTGAAGAATCCGTGTATAGTGGTCTTTTCAGCCCTGAACTTTGCTATCCTTTCTGCTTCCCCGGTTATTATACCCATTGCTATGTCTTTCTTCCACAGCTGCGCCAACAACTCCCGAGCACCATCGACCAGTACCTGCTTGTCATGCCCTGCGACATTGTAATAAGTGTAAAATAAGTCTTCCATTATCCTGTTCAGCTTTGCCTTGATCTCCGCTTCATCCATCTTGTCCTTCCTTAGCACATCCTGTGCTATCTCCTGCGACGTCCATCCTGCATAGTCACTCAGGTTTACGGTGACTACCCTCCCGTATATGTTCCTTATCGACTCGGCCATGTACTCCGAAACGTCTTTGCTATCCCTGACCAGCATGTTCCCAACATCAAAGAGGACAAGTTTGTACATTCTCAACCACGTCGCCTACTTTGCAAGCTCAATATCAATTTTCTTGACCGTTTTCCGTTTTGCATGCGCAGCGAGCCGCACGGCCTTCTTTGCAGTCCCGAATGCGAATCTGTTCACTATCTCGGCAAGCTCCTCTGCTGCATCATCGCTTATTCTCTCTGCCCCTGCATCCTTAAGTATCTTCTTCACCGTAAGAATAGTTATTGGCATAGGATACAGAATACCTTTGCATAAAGCAATTATAAATATATGGGTGAACATGGAAAATGCTTAAGATAAGGGACCTAGAGCCCCGAGATAAAGATGGCCTCTCCTCATTCATTACGGAAATATACAAAGAATACCCTACTTCGATGTGGTTTGAGAGTGAGCCAACACCAGTAATGCTATCCAAGCTATTTGACCACAAGCTCTCTGCCATGCTGGAAAAGAATATAGTAGACATCGTTGCTGTTGAAGGTGGAGAGGATGGTGCCGAAGCAGTCTTGGGGGAATTGGAGATAGCAAGGCTAGCCGGTCCTATCGGATATATAGGGATAATAATAAGGAAAGACAGGCGCGGCAAGGGACTTGGCTCCATGCTGCTTGAACGTGCCTGCGCGCAGGCCTCCCTGCTCGGAATCACCGATCTCCGCGCGGAAATAGTCGAGGAGAATACTGCAGCAAGGAAGCTATTTGAGAAATACGAGTTCCTTCTGGAGAGCGGCGAGGCAAAGAATGGCCCTACAGGAAGCAAGGTGGTGCTATACCGAAGGGCCATGAAATGATCAGTGGCTCTGGTTGTAAGTGGAATAAAAGGTTCCGTTCACTTGCGAGATTATGGCATATATTGATCTGCTGTTCGTAGTGGAAGAATAGTTGACTATCCAGACCTTGCTGTAATTGAATCCGTTTATGTTTATGCTGGGATAATAGTTTGCATGCACAACAACATTGTTGTACCCGTTTATGTTAACAAAATTCGTTATGGCCGAGTTGTTCAGGCTGTAAGAGCGCACTATTGCATCAGGGAATGAGCCTATCGTATAGCTGCTGTTGCCAACAAGCCCGTATATCCTGCAGTTCTCCGTATATACGTTATCGGTTCTGTTTACGAAGCCATACTTGGGATAATCAAAAGAATATACTATGTAAGTGGGGCATGGCGTGGTCGGATTGTTTATGAAGGATACAACAACATGCCAGCTGCCAGGGTACACCGACTGCGTCTCGTTGGTGACATTTACGATTGCATTAGGATTGTGGCTCTTTAAATATCCTAATATTAGGGTGGCTGCTTGCTGCTCTGTGACGGGCCCAGGGACAAATACCTTCTCAAATGCGTAGTAGACTACTGCGATAACTACAACCAGAACGATCGCTATGACCAAGGCCTTCATAAGCAAGTCCATGGTTTAGCTATCGGAACAAATGTATAAAAGAGTTTGCTAACCTCGGAATAGGAGACAAACCATTGATAATCTTTGCAGTCTATCCTAATAGCATGAACTTCAAGGAAGGCGAAATGGTAATAACAGTAAAGTTTGGCGAACTCTGGCTTCGCGGAAGGAACCGCGGAATGTATGTAAATGCCCTGAAAAACAATTTGCTGGTATTGCTCAAAGGAGAACGGTTCAAGCTCGAGAAGGATTACGACCGTTTCATAATCCGCCCGAGCCACGATGCCAACATGGAACATCTAAGGACGGGCCTCTCACACTTGTTCGGCATAAGCGGCTACGAGATATCCTATGTTACCAAACCAACCCTTGCAGCAATCTGCAAGTCCTCGAAAATACTGCTGAAAGATAAAAAAGGAATCAAGGCCGTGCGTATAAACGCTCATAGGAGCTACAAGAAATTCAAGTTCAATTCTATTGATATAACAAGAAACCTGATCAAGGTCCTTGGAGATATCGGGATATCACCAGAGCTTCACAACTTCGATCAAGAGTTGTTTGTTAATGTGACAAGGGACTGGGCGTTCTTGTCTATGGACCGGGTCAAGGGTCCGGGCGGGTTGCCTGTAGGAACGAGTGGCAGGGGCATAGTGCTCCTTTCCGGAGGGATAGACTCGCCTGTTGCAGCTTGGTATGCCATGAAGAGAGGTGTTGAACCTATCCCCGTGCATATCCATGGCTATTCAGATGCAAAGGAGGCCATGGAATCCAAGATACCTCGGCTTGTCGAGATACTCTCTTCATACAGCCCCGGGACAAAGACATATTATGTCCCCTCGCATGTCTTTCAGATGGGCGCCCTTAGGAGCGGGCGGCACGAGTTGATACTGCTTAAAGCTTTCATGCTAAGGCTTGCCGATGCAATTGCGGAGAAAGAGGGTGCGCAGGCAATATTTACCGGAGAGAGCCTAGGCCAGGTCGCATCACAGACAATGTCTAACCTGCAGGCCGAGCAGAACGGCGTAAAGACCCAGATACTTAGGCCGCTCATAGGTTTTGACAAACAGGAGATCATATCAATTGCAAAACGCATAGGTACTTACGACGAGTCCATAAAACCGTACAAAGACGTATGCTCTATAAATTCAAGGAATCCTGTTACAAGGACCGACCCGGGATTGATGTCAGAGCTGATCAAGGAGTTCAAGATAGCAGCATTGGTAAAGAAGTCCTTAAAGCTCTCAAAGATTGAGGCCCATAGCAGATGATTGCAGAAACATGGAACCGGCGGCTGGGCATTCAAGCCTTGTTAACATCAAGAACATGCAACCGCTTCTTAGGTGCCATGCCGCAAGCGCGTACCCAGGCAAGCTCGGCTTAGGCATTAGCAGCTTGCGATGAAGCTACCTCCTTCTTGCTGGGCTTTTTCCTGTAAAGTTCGCTGTACTTATAGCATCTATCTGAGCAATAATAGCGTATGGCCCCATTCCTTTTTACGTATATGAGCCCTGTGCCTCTCTCTATCTCGCCAGTGCAGTATGAGCATTTCATATTATCTCGCCCGTATAGGCTTGTCCTCCCTGCTTGTATCCCCAAGCCTTATCAGGTCCCCTACCCTGACTTTTCCTGCAATATTCTTCCTTATTACCCTGCCCTTGTCAGGGCCTTCCAGGATCTTGCCGAGGATCTGCTTTATCTCCCCATATATCCCTGTCCTTCTAGGGGCTACCTCGACTACTTCAGCGAGCCAACCCTCTAGCTTCTTCTCCTCGGCCATTCAAAACACCTTGTTACGCCTGGGCTGCAGGAGCAGCAGGCTTTGACTGCGGCTTAGGAGCGCTTGCCGGCTTTGGCGTTGCCGCAGGCTTTGCAGCCTGTGCAGGCTTCGCCTCTGCAGATCCGGCGCTCTTTCCTGTAATCTTTGCTATAACATCCTTCATCGTGCGCTCTGACTCTCCGGGCTTCTCTATCGAAGCCGCAGCGCACGGCACATTAATTCCTATTGCCTTTCCTAGATCAAGCTTCGTGGGAAGATAGCCGAATGGGATCTTCTTCTGCTCGCAGAGCGTAGGTATGTGCATTACCACTTCCTCAGGGTCAACGTCTTCAGCTATCACGACAAAGTTTGCAAGGCCTCTCTCGACGCTCTTGGTCACTTCGTTCGCGCCTTTCCTTATTGTTCCGCTCTGCTTTGCAAGCCGCAATGCCTCCGCTATCTTTCCAGCCACATCTTTCGATACCTCGAATTTCACATAGGATTTTGCCATTTAGACACCTCATGTCATTGGTGCAACAATTAGTTGCGCTAACCTAATGGTTAGTTACATATCATATGCAACGTATAACCTTAAATACCTTTCAATCTGCCTGCATAGAAGCCATTATAAGTGCCATTCACAGCAGGTCCTAACAAGCCTGGCATACAAGCTACTACAACTGGCTTTCCTATTGAGATATCGTTCAGAGTAGCGCTTACTTTAAAGCCTTCCCGCAGCCTCCGCTTAACTGTACGCTGCCTTGAAGGGTCCGTGACACGATTAACTTTCATTGCTGAGGATTAAATAAACTCAACGTATGCAACGGCAGAAAAATCAGATGAAGATTATATAGTTACTGCATGCTTATAAGCGTTTCAATGCACATCGGGCAGTGATGATTCTCCAACAAACATTTTATAAGGAACAGATGCAGTAACTAATCCTAATGCTTGGTGCTGCAAGTGACTGCTATTATTGATGCCCCTACAGAAACAAGGAAGAATTCGTGCCGTATAGAGTCAAGATTCAAGCTTGACGATGCCAGTGTGGAAAAGGCAGTCTTGCAATACCAGAAATACGTTTCTGCTGCAAAGCAGGCAACAAAGGGCGATGCGTCTCCTGGAGCATTATACCTCATGGCTGCAAGGGTTGCAGCAGAAGCAGGACTTGTGGAGAGAAGCACCAATGAACAAGACATGGAGACCCTCGTATCTACGGAAAAGTCCGAGTCAAGAATATCATCCCAGCTTAATTATGCCTCGTCGTTGCGCGAACGCATGCTTAAGGATCCTCCGCCATGGGCCAGAGGGGGCGGGGAAGTGCTCTCAAATGCCGAATACTCATCATACTTCGAAACCATAAATATTGCATTCCAGGAGAATGTGCCTACGGCCAGGATAATAGACCTTATAGGCATAATCGCGTCAAGACTGCCTGACAAGGACGAGGCATACCTTGCTGGAGAAGTAGCAAACATTGCAAAGCAGAAAAAGAGGCACGTGTACCTCTACGAACTGGCTGTCCATTATAAGCTTGGAAATGATATTACTGAATATGCATATGCCAGGATAAGGAGAATCACTGTGACAAAAGACCTTGCGATGCCTAATGCCGAGCAGGCGTTTATTGCCTTCAAAGGGGCAGGCATGCATGAGGATGCCATATCTGTTGCAGCAGAATTCAACCTTAAGTCGAGCGGCACCCTGGGCGGCAAGGTCAGCCGCGCAGCAGCAATAATAAACGAGGCCAATGACCCAGCCATGAAAAAGAGTCTCATACTGTTTGCCCAGGAAGCATACAAGGCAAGGGGAAACTACGAAGTTGCTTCAGATCTTGTGCATGATTATAGAGACTGGCTGCTCAGCGAAGCTGAGAAGGCCTCCCGCGCCGAGGAGCTGCTAGAAAGGAAGATGCGTGCGCCTGAGAGGAACAGGATACTAATGGCAATGCGAAGGGAGGACAGGAAAGTTCCAAAGCTGCCTCACCAGAAAACATTGCTGACCTTCAGCGAGCAGGAGATACTTGACCTTCTCATCAGAGATTCCACGTCTATACCTGCCCACTATGCAAAATGGCCTGCAGAGCTTAGGCCGCAGCCGCAGGAAGTGAGTATTAACAGGAATGACTTCCGTGCAGATCTAAAAGCCCTAGTAACCAGGGGAGACCTCCAGAAAACGGGAAATAAGTACAGGCTAAGAGCGTAATCCAGAGCCTTGGCTCACTGAATTCCTCGAGAGAAAAGTTACATGGCTTCTGCAACACGCAACTCCGCAATTTCCTTGCTCTGCTTCATGCATTTGAGAGACTGCATCCTCCATTTCCATACGGTGTCCATGTAAGGACTGCAACGCCGCCATTTCCGCCACCACCCCCTACACGTGCTGTTCCAGCTGCTCCGCCTTGCCCTGCGTTGCTTATGCTTCCTGCAGATCCTCCAGGTCCTGCATAGTTCCCTATGGCAGAGGAACCAGCGCCACCATTAGACCCCCCGTTGCCGCCACCATAACCATGATAACCTGATGCTCCGCCTCCTCCACTACCATAACCTCCTCCGCCTCCGGCTCCAATGCTGATAGACAGATTCCCTGCACCGCCGTAGAAACCGCTACCTCCAGATCCACTATCATAGGTGGGGCCTCCATTGCCTCCTGTATTAAGGCTCCCCTGCGAGCCATATTCCTGACCATAATAGTTAACTCCGCCTGCCCCTCCGCTGCTGCCTGTTCCGCCTCTGCCACCATATTGTGGATTGCTAAGGGTTCCGGCGCCTGCCCCTCCATCAGAGACAGCTACAAGTTTCCCTGATTCTAATATTGCCGTGCTTCCTCCTCCGCCTCCGGATCCTGCGAAGTCCTCTGATCCAGAGCCTGCTCCCCCTCCTCCGCCATAGTATCCTGCTCCACCACCGCCTCCTCCTCCGGAGGCACCATATGCTCCTCCTCCTCCTCCGCCTCCAACATATACTGTTAGGTTGCTGCCTGCGCTGAAAGTGGCGGAGCCAGTCACCTTTAATGCACTGCTCCCGGCATAGCCTCCTGAATCATTATATTCGCTACCACCTCCGCCTCCGCCATAAAGTACATAATCGAATGTTATGGCATGCGGTACAATACCGGAGTAATATGTGGTGATAGTGCTATTGCAGACTGGAGTCCCACTCCCTGATGATAGCTTTCCCTGCGGTACAGTGGTGGTTATCTGTGTCAGGACAGTAGTAGTACCCACAGATGTTGTCTGCGTATAATTGCTTGTATAGTTGTTGTTTGTATATGCTGTAGTTACAGGGACTAAACCTGTGGTTACATTGCCTGGAAGTGCTGTTATTTCTGCCTGGGTCACCGGTTTGCCTATAGCAGTCTCATTTAGAACTGCAGTCACATTATATCCGCTCTTCAGGTCACTTACATCAGCCTGCAAAGTTAGGTTAAGTGGGATATTGTATTGGTCTGAGAGGCACATGCCTATGGTGTAATTTCCTGTAGCGTTGCCCTTCCCAAGGTTCCCTGTCATCCTCACCCTTACGCATCCCATTCCATTATGCGTTGCAGGTCCAAGCACAGTTACTGTAGTGCTGTTTGCCGTCTTGTTCCTGTTTAGATCTGAAATAAATGTGTTTATTCCTGAGTTTAGGCTTGTTCCAGAGTAAGACGGCTGGCATGTAATCCCTCTGGCAGAAGAATTACCATAGCCAGTTAGACCAAGAGCGAACGAGCTCTTGGAGCAAGAATATGATGTGCCGTTTGCAAGGTAAACTTCCACTTCCGTCAAGTTGCCAATTATCGGTATGCCTGTTGCGTTGAAGTAAATGCGCGAGTCGTTACCGTACTTCTGGTAAGTAAGCCTGATAGGAAATTGGGTATCAAGGTTTCCTATGAGCGCGACTCCGCTGAGTTGCAAGTCTATGGTGCCTGAATAACTAACGTTGAACTGGCTCGACGAGAGCAATTTCTGCGTAGCGATGGTTACCACTCCACCCACGGTCCTGTTTGACGAAGAGGCCAACTCTGCCTGTAGAGCGTTTGAGTTTCCTCCTCCATAACCGAGCAAGAAATAAGCCGCAATGCCTATTACCACTAATACTACTACTACGCCTGCCACAACTGATGTCCCCATGCTGCTGCCTTTAGTTTTCTGGAGCTTAGCGCCTGGTTCAGGAGCCTGTGGCTGTGGAGTAACGGGCGGCTGCGCCTGCGGTTTTGCTGGCTGCTGGCCATATGCGTTCCCATTATCCGAAGGCATGCCTTGATATTCTTCTGAATATTTATAAACCCTTGCATGTATCTGGCACGGCTCCACTCGAACCATACGGGAAGAGTGCAGTACCCTATAATTGCAGTGCCTTTGACATGTTCAAAACGCTGCAGCTAGCTGCTAGCACGGCAAAAAGAACCACGCCATGAAAGGAATCAGTCCATGAATTGGTCTGGCGTCGGAGGATTCTCAGGGACCCCTTTCCTCTTCCTTATCTCGCGAACAACCTTGTCCTGAAGTTCCTTGTTGAGCTTCTCATACCCTGCATATTCGGGATACCAGATGGCCTTCCCCTGGGTCAGTCCCCGCATCTCGTTGGAGAATCCTTTTATGACTTCAGCAACAGGCAACTTCGCTATTATGGTGACATTCTCATTCTCCTGCTGTATATCCATTACCTGCCCGCGTTTGCTCTGCAGGAATGAGATGACGTCAGAGAGATACTCCTGCCCTATATTTATCGTGAATTTCTGCTTCGGCTCCATGAGTACAACCCCTGCAGTAAGCATGCCTGCATAGATGGGCCTCCTCATTGCCGGAATTATCTGTGCAGGCCCCCTGTGTACCGGGTCTTCGTGGATTGTTGCATCTGTTATGGAGACCTTTATTCCGGATACTTTCTCCCTTGCGAGAGGCCCGTCCTTGACCGCTTCCTCAAATCCCTCTATAAGCAGCTCCATTACCTCGTTGAGGTATTGCACGCCTTTTGTGGCGTCTATGAGAACGCTCCTGTTTGATACGTCGACAACGCCTCTGGCTTCCTCCCTGGTGAGCCCGGCCTTTATCAGCGGCTCCCAGAACTGCCTCCCTTTAGGCTTGCCTTCCCGCAGCTCTCCGCTCTCTATCATGTCAATGACTCCTTGCGGCAGCGGTTCTACGTTGATGTAGAATCTGGTGTGCCTGTTAGGCGACTTGCCCTCTACATTCTCAACGGATCTCTCGATAGTTTCTCTATATACTACTATCGGTTCGCTCGTTGTGATAGGCACTTTGAACTCGTCCCTGATCTTTGTTTCAATAACCTCAAGGTGAAGTTCTCCCATTCCACTTACTAAGTGCTCTCCAGTCTCCTGATTCAGTTCTACCAGTATTGTCTGGTCTCCCTTTGTAAGCTCCCTCAAGGCCTCTATGAGTTTTGCCATATCCCGCGTGTCCTTTGCCTCTATGGCCTTAGTTACGACAGGCTGTGAGTAGTGCTTTATCTGTTCGAACGGCTCAATGTTGTTCTCGCTGACAGTATCGCCTATTGAAGCATTCTTCAGTCCTATAAGTGCTGCTATGTTTCCTGCAGGCACCGCGTCTATCAGAACCCTGTCCGGTCCCATATAGAGCCCTACCATCTGCACTTTCTGCGGATCCGGCATTCCAGTAACATATACGTCTACCCCCTTTCTCACCGTGCCTGAGAAAACCCTGCCTATCGCTACCTCTCCTGCTTGCTTATCATAATTTATTCCGAATACTATGCAGCATACAGGCCCGTCCTTGTTCACTGCAAGCATGTCTTTTCCGTCCACGGTGGACAGGTCGCCATGCCATAGGTGAGGTATCCTGTACTTCTGTGCCTCTCCGGGGTCTGGCATGTGCTCTATGATCATCGAGAGCACCGCCTCATCTATCGGCGCCACCTCCTGAAGCTTCTGCTCGTCATTCTTGGCAGTGAGGTCCCATATGTCCTTAAATGTTACCTTGTACTTCTCCATGATCCTCTTCGAAATAGCCCACTTCTTGTAAGCAGAACCGAAGCAGATGCTCCCTCCCTCGACGCTGACCTGCCACTTCTTGGCAAATTCCTCAGGAGCGAATCTGGTTATCAGCTTGTTAATATCATTTATCAGGTGAAGAAGCCTCTCGAAAGCCTGTTCCGGGGTCAATTTCAGCTCATTGAGCAGCCTGTCTGTCTTGTTGACGAAAAGGACTGGCTTTGCCCTTTCCTGCAGCGCCTGCCTTAGCACGGTCTCGGTCTGCGGCATTATCCCCTCTACCGGATCAACTACAAGCACCACGCCGTCCACAGCCCTCATTGACCTTGTGACATGGCCGCCGAAATCTACGTGGCCCGGAGTATCTATGAGGTTGATTATGTAATCAACGTCGCCGTAATTGAATCCGAGGGATATGTTTGCCGACTTGATCGTCATCCTCCTGTCCTTCTCTATGGCCTCGTAATTCGTGTAAAGCGCTTCTGCCGCAACTGTCTTTGATATTATCCCTGCGCGCGCAAGCAACGAGTCTGTAAGCGTTGTCTTCCCGTGGTGGACATGAGCGATTATGGCAACGTTCCTTATCTGGCTGACATTGCCCATTATCTTTGCCACTTGCTCTACTACGAATTCTTTCCTTACCAAGGGATCACCTTGCCCTCTTCGCTATGCGCTCTCCTTCAACCCTCTTCTTGATAGCATAGCTCTCCGGGCTGTTGTTTGCAGCAAGGACCAGCTCGTTTGCGAGCGCCTCCGCCAGAGGCCTCCTGTTCCTGAATGCGCCTATAAGCGCAGCAAGTGCAATGTTTTTCAGTGCCACATTTATTCTCCTCTGCGCGCTTATGCCTACTGCGACATTGTAGCTTATCCCACCATACCTTACCCTTGTTGTATCTTCTATGGGTGCAGAGTTCTGCAGTGCGTCTATAAGCACTTGGAGGGGATTCTTACCTGTCTGCTTGCTGACTATGTCAAAGGACTTCTGCACAATATGCATAACCTTGACCTTCTTTCCCTGTAGCCTTCCTTCTGTCCTTATGACTTTGCCCCCGACCTTCTTTCCTGTGCCTCCGCGCATCAGCTTGTTCACAAGCCTCTCGACAACGCTTATGTGCGAGGCGTAATAGGACTGGAACTTCCTCCTGCCATATATGTTCGGATAAACGTAAGACTTCAAGTTCACGTACTGCTCTATGCTCCTGTCGGTTATCGCAACTTCGCCAGGGTTGTATTTTCCGAAGACAAGCACCTCTGAGTAACTGTCCTTCTTCTCCCTTGCTGGTTGTGCGGGCTTCTTCTCCTGCACCGCCGAGGCATCCTCTACGGATTGCTCCTCATTGCCAGATACCTCTGCATCCCTCTTTGGCGCTGCCCTTCTCCTTCTGGGCTTTGCAGCCGCCCGCGTCTCAGTCGCATTCTGATTTGTATCAGTAATCTCGGCCATAATAATCATCTCTTGGGCTTCTCCTTCCTGCCCTTCACTACTTCAAAAAGGTCCGCTCCATTGACCGCAACTACCCTGAACCTTAGCCCCGGTATGGAACCCATAGCCCCCCTCTGGGAGCCTCCCATGCCTTGTATCGTCACTTCGTCGTGTTCTTCTATGAAGTTTATTGAACCGTCGTATGGTACATAAGCCCCAACGACCTTGCCATTCTTGACTACCTGAACACGCACGCACTTTATGAGCCCTGAATGTGGCTGCTTCTGTTGCAGAACGAATTTCTGCAACACTAGCGCCTTTGCCATTGGTACCGTGCCCACCGGGTCGTACCTTTTCTTGATCTTGAAGTACTTTCTCTTCCACCACTTGTTGAGCATCCTGTGCTTCTTCCTTTTCTTCACAAGTTCCCTTGCTGCAAATTCTCCTTTTGGCATATATTCCACTGATTAAGCATATTCCTCGTTAAGTATCTTCGAGTTTCCAGCCTCGATTATGGCAAGGCTGTTGACCGAGTAAGGCCTTCCGCATGCAGCGCCAAGTTCTAGGGAGTTGCCCCTGAACTTTATGAGCTTTATGCCAGCTATACTGCAGAGATGCATTATATCATCAACCACTCCTTTCTTGCCTCCCGAAGCAATGACTATGGCCCTGGCGCTGTTCGAGCTTATTGTCCTGAATACACTCCTGTAGCCAAAGCTAACATTGCCTGTATCAATAGCCAATCTAAGGTCATTGGTTAAGTCACTCATGGTGGTCAATTAAGGCTGGCTTAAGAAAGAATGCGGAGCATTCGCGTTACAAAAAGCCTATGCTTATCATATCTTTGAAAAGGTATATAAATCTTGATAAACGAGTTGCCATGCAAATACCTCATTCCAATGGTGGGTTAGGGGCGTGAAAGTACGTACATGGCCCGGGAAAGCTACTTGCCTGCCATGCGCCGTGGGTCAAGTATTTTCCTTAATTGCTCCTTGCCTAGCACCTTCATCTCAAGGCAGACCTGCATTACTGTCTTGCCTTCCTTATACGCCTTTTTAGCTATCTCTGCGGCTTTGCTGTAGCCTATGTATGGATTTAGCGCAGTGGCTATGGAGAGGTCTTCATTTACCTGCCTGGACATCTCCTTCCTGGAAGCCGCAACCCCCCTAACGCATCTCTCCGAGAATGCATTTATCGCATTAGAAAGTATATTTATGCCGAATATAGTATCGTACGCAATTATTGGTGTGAATACGTTGAGCTCCAGCTGCGCGTCCTCTGCAGCATTTGTCACGGTCCTGTCTATGCCCATAACCTGCAGGCAGACCATGCCCAGCATTTCCGGTATGCTAGGGTTGACCTTCCCTGGCATTATTGAGGATCCCGGCATGATCGATGGCAGTATGAGTTCATGCATGCCTGCCCTGGGTCCCGAAGCGAGGAGCCTGAAATCGCTTGATATCTTCATGAGCACCACTGCAACTTCCTTAATTGCGTCGTTGAGGGCAAGTATCTCAACCCTGTTCTGAGTGGTAGCAAATCTGTTTGCACTAGCCATAAACCTTTCTCCTGTTATCCTGTTTAGCTCAATGATTGCATATTTCGAGTATTCCCGCCCTGCGTTCAGGCCCGTCCCTACCGCAGTGCCTCCCAAAGGCAATTCAAGCAATTCATCCGCTGCGCGCTCCAGCATCCTCGTAACCCTCTCTACTTCTCCTGCATATCCGGAGAATTCCTCGCCCAAAGTCATCGGCACCGCATCCTGCAGATGCGTCCTGCCTATCTTGACTATGTCTGCGAATTCCCTTGATTTTGCATACATGAGTATCTGCAGGTGACGCAGCTGAGGTATCAGCCTCTTCTCTACAGAGAGCCTCGCGGCTATGTTAAGTGCAGACGGATATGTATCATTTGTCGACTGTGACATGTTAACGTGGTCGTTGGGATGCACTATTGAGTAGTCGCCTTTCTTTCCCCCTAGGATGCCTATCGCCACGTTTGCGATAACCTCGTTTACATTCATGTTTGTGCTGGTGCCTGCACCTGCCTGGAAGATATCTATGGGGAATTGGTCATCATCCCTCTTCTTTAGAAGCGACTTGCATGCCCGCGCAATCGCGGTGCCCCTCTTCCTGTCCAGCTTCCCTGCCTTCATGTTGGCCAGTGCCGCTGCCTCCTTCAGCATTAAGTACGCGTCTATAAGCTCCGCCGGCACGCGTATCCCAGATATCTGGAAATTCTCTATTGTCCTAGCAGTGTCTGAGCCATAGTACGCATTTTCCGGAACCTTGACGTTGCCCAGCGCGTCCTTTTCTATCCTATACCTCATGCAATCATCCCTCCTCTTTTTTTGCTATATCCTTCATCAATTCTCCTTTAAGGAGCTGTATTGCTCCTGCCGGGTCAACTCCCTTCGGACACACTTTAGAGCATGCTCCAGCAAATTCGCATCCCCATACTCCGTCCAGTGTGTCAACTTCTAGCAGCCTTTTTGCCCCTTTCTGGTCGGCTTTATCCGCATGGTATCTATACACCTGCGAGAGTGCCTGCGGGCCTATGAACTCGGGGTTGGAATTGACTACAGGGCATGCGTCGAGACAGAGCCCGCACATTATGCAGTACGAGTAAGGCAAGAACTTATCGATATCTTCGCGACTTAGCTTGAATGGCTCCTTGCCGCTGTATTTCTCGCGCCTGTCATGTCTATACCGGCCCGGGTCTATGGACATGTGTCTCTCGAAGAAATCATCGAAGTCGGTAACGAGGTCCTTGAGCAGCGGATGCCCGTACATGGGCTCCACAGTTATCTCATGATCTGCCATTTTGTCGAACACGTTGGTCTCGCATGCCAGCGAAGGCTTGCCGTTTATCACCATGCCACACGAACCGCATATGCCCATCCTACAGCTGTATCTTACCGCAAGGGTCTGGTCCTGCTTGCTCCTTATGTCCAGCAAAGCAGATAGTACTGTGGTGTTCTTGTCTGCCTCGATCTTATACGCCTCATTTCGCATGGTCTTATTTTCATTATCGAACCTACTGACTACAAAGTCTACCATCTTTGTCCCGCGTCCGCCGGTCCTTTCATTCCCCCTTTGTTCTATCTGCATGCGTAAAGGCATTGCCATGTATTCTCCTACGTGGCGTTTGTGTATATACACTTCAGCAAATCCTATAACCCCGAATATTACCAGCCCAAGTGATGCTAGCGCAAGCAGTACCGTGCTAACTAGATACATGCCATAGAATGTGCTTATCATCCTCAGGTATAGGAGTATGGGCACGCCTATTAGCGACGCATAAAGCAGTATCATGAATCTAGATGCTCTCATACCAACCACATTGCAAATACAATTATGAATCCCAGCACCCACACCGCAAGGATGCCATATGGAAATGCCCTGTATGCAGCCAAGACGGACTTATTCTTGACTGCAAAGTTGACGAATGACTGGTTCACATCAGACGAGGAAAGCCCCCTACTGTCTATCAGCGCAAAAGCTTTAGCAGTCTCGTATACCTGCGGTGTTATAAGTGCCCAGAATACCAGCACCAGCACCTCTATGTATCCTGCGTTTATGTTTTGCGGTGCAAAAATAATTGTGCCAAGTATTGCAACCCCTATTATTACCGAGGCGAAGATCAGGATCCTATATACTGCCATGTGCACAAAGCCCTCCATGTCGAATCCGAGAAGCCTTAGTATATTCCTCTGCCTTCCCCTTACATCGTAAATCTCCTTCATTAGCATCACTCAATAAACCCTCGGCTGCGGTTTCCATTTTGTTATGCTTACTGGTATATAGCTTATCCTGCTCCCTGCAATGCCCTTCTGTATTATCGTGTGCTTAAGCCAGTGCTTATCGTCACGCTCTGGATATTCCCTTACCGCGTGTGCACCCCTGCTCTCCTTCCTCCTCAATGCGCACTCCGCTACCAGCAGCCCCAGCTCCACCATGCTTCCTATCTCCAGGGCATCCCTGAGATTCGCGTTATACGTCCTTCGCTTGTCCTTTATGTATATGTCTTCAAAACGCGATCTTATGCGCGAGAGATCATTTCTTGCGCGCGCCATTCCCTTCATGTTCCTATACACGTAAAGATGCTTGCCCATTGTGTTCTGCAATTCGGTGTACAATGCATAAGGGTCTTCGCTGCCATTTCCTGAGAGCATCTCCTCTATCCTCCTTTCCTCCTGCCATGCCTTGTCCTCTGCAAGTTTGCTCTTCCCAACCTTATTGCGTGCCACATGCCTTGCAACTGCAATTCCAACTATCCTGCCCCAAACAGAGCATTGGCTCAGTGAGTTGCTGCCCAGCCTGTTTGAGCCGTGCACGCTAACGCATGCGCATTCGCCAACCGCCCAGAGCCCTTCGGCATGTCCGGGCCCTGCGCCAAGCATTATGTTCCCATTCATGTTTGTGTGTATTCCACCCATTGTGAAATGCGCAGCAGGCCGCACAGGCAATGGCTCTGTTGCAGGATCCAGCCCCAGCATTTTCTTGGAAATATCACGTATCATCGGCAGCCTTTCGTCTATAAGCTTCTGATCAAGGTGCCTCAAGTCAAGATGCACATACCCCAGTCCGGAGAGCCTGTCGGAAAAGCCCCTGCCCTTCTCTATTTCCGTTACTATGGCCCTGGAGACTATGTCCCTCGGAGCAAGCTCCATCTTAGACTTTGC
>JAJZKP010000012.1 GCA_021804105.1 Microcaldota archaeon
AAAGAAAGGAAGGCCTGTCCTGGCAGACAGGCCAGATTCCTTATTGTGGAGGTGATATAATAAGTGTATTAGTCGCCTTGCCAGCATATCTGTAGTAAACCTTGTGACCTAATTGGTGCCTCTCGAGCAAGCCCCGCATATAAAGCCTGTTCAGTCTTGCGCAGGCACCATTCCTTCCCCTGTACTTCATGAACTCCATGAGATCATCGGCACAGGCCATGCCCTTCGATTGTATGAAGTCAAGCACTGCCGTGTCGATGCCGGAGAGCGCCACTTCCATCCGTTCCTGCACCTGCTCGGGCTGCTGTTCGCTCATGTATATGCTCTTAACAGCATTGCCCAGCGCTATTATCTTCTCCTTCATCTCATCCAACTTCTTGTTTGTCCTTTCCCTCTCCTCTAACATATATCTCAGCAATGCCGTTACACCGTCTGCGTCAGAGTCATGGGATTCTCCTGGAGGCGTCTCTTTTGAGAGCTCCTCTACCTCGCTTTTAAGGGCATCAAGTTCCTTCATTATTTGTTCCCTATCCTTAGCCACACCACAACCCCATTGCGAAATTTTTACAGATCATTCAAGATCTGTTCATATATCACGATTGTTTCGTGTTGGTATCACGAAAGAATCATGAAGCAATCATGTATGAGAAAATACATATTTATAAACCTTGCGCTTTAGTGGGGGTTGTATAATAAGTGAAATTCTGTATAAAAAGTCCGAGTTCTGTATAAAAAGTCAATTCTTGACGTCGGAAAGTTACAGAGGGTCTGAATTTTACTGGAAGTCTCATATCGACATTTTATTCCGTTAATATGGCAAGCATGTTTCTTTACCAGATACCTTTTAATAGCTTTTCTGAAATAGTTAAGTGATCCTAATGGATGATGCACAAATAGATGTACAGATAAACGAAATTCAAAACGCCAAAGATCCAACTAAGATCGAAATATCTGACATTAACAAAGTAAAAGAAGCTTTAGATACTATTTCTACATTTGCCAATAAGATAGTGGCTTCCCGAAAGCGGTCATTATTATTAATGTATTACAGCGATAAATGTGGATCCATAAATAGCCCAGACCTCGACTACTTAGGTGCGATGTTATCTCAGTTACCTACCGGCAGTGATCTGGATCTTATATTACATACAAACGGCGGAGACGTGAGCGCATCTTATTTTATAGCACGACTTATTCGTTCTAAATGTTCAAAATTATACTTTGTCGTACCTCATCATGCGTATAGTGGAGGCACTGCAATATCCTTGGCCTCGGACCATATAGAAATGGGGGTGACTTCTAAACTTTCTCCAATAGACATACAATTGGGAGATGGCAAGAGCACAGTGGCGCTACTCAACTTGGACAAGTACATCGATTTTGTGAACTATAGCGTCGAAAAATTTGCATTGAAAGATGAAACAGACAAAGCCGATATCATAAGCAAAATGATGCTTAAACTCTACGATAACTATAAAGCGTTAGATCTCGGAGAACTCTTCAGACTAAGGGCTTTACATGAGATTTATGCCACACAATTACTAAGCAGCTATATGTTCAGACACAGTTCAGATAAGAATGCACGAGCAAAAGGGGTGGTAGATAACCTTACTATAGGTTCCCCTGCACACGATTTTGATATTGATATAAACATAGCTCGAGAATTTGGACTAAATGTCATGGAAATGGACGATCAGATGTTTATCGACTCAAAAGCTCTAATTAGGGCATGCATGGAAGAAGAAGAAAAGGGTGAAATATGCCCATTTATAAACAAGGAAATGAGAATACCTTTCTTTAAATTATTCCCTTATGTCGTCTTAAACCCTAAGAAATCCTAAGCCTTAAATATGAGAAAATTAATATTGATATGGTGGTGAAAATGGTAGACAACAACGAAGAAGCTCGTGAGTTTTTGGTAATGCAGTCCAAGTTGAGGAAGTTATATCTCAAACATATCGAGCTCAAGAAAATAACGCCCCCAGCTACAGATGATGTAAAGGTAGCTAAAGCTGGTGACGTATTTGTCCCAATATAACTATTGAGACCTTTTACCTTTTCCCTTTTTAATAACTAAATTACCATTAGTTATAGCTTCAGCGGTTAATGTCTCCCCCTCCTTCCAATGTAGCTTGTCTATTTCTGAAGGAGGTATAGTAACAACCCATTTCACATACTCCTTCTTACCTACCCTACGGGATAGTCGCTTTTGAAGCTTCATGATGGACTTAGGTGCCTATCTCTTTAAAAGCGTTTCGGTACCTAAAAGCAACCTTTATATATTATTAGGTACCTAATCCTATTGTTAGGCACCTAAATGAGTGATCATATGCAAACAAGACAGCAGAAAGGCATGCTCATAGCAAAACAATGCCAGATCGTCAAGAAGGACGATGGTACTTGGATAGTACCAAGCAGATCTGGGTCAAGGTTATATGAAGTAAAATACTTTGGTAAAGACTACGTTTGCACATGCCCCGATTATGAACTCAGAAGGCAACCTTGCAAGCACATCTACGCTGTACAAATAGAGCTACTTAGCTGGTTTGACAAAAACACAATTAGGATTAGGGAAGAGAAGAAATCCACCTACCCACAGCAGAACTGGTACGCCTATAATACGGCTCAGATTAAGGAACAGGAGCTATTCATGAAACTCCTTGCCGATCTATGTGACAATGTGGAAGACCCGCTATATACCTATGGCAGACCCAGATTATCGCTTAAAAACATGGTTTTTGCGTCAACTTTGAAGGTTTACAGTACATTCTCCCTAAGGCGGTTCATGGGAGACATGAAAACAGCCCTGGAAAAGGGCTATATAGCAAAAACCTGTTCTTTCACTTCTGTAGGCAAATACATGCAGAATGAGACGCTTACACCTATCCTACACCAACTAATAACTCTCTCTGCAATGCCATTAAAGGCCGTAGAGACCAAGTTTGCTGTAGACAGCACGGGGCTTAGAACCACTCGGTTCAGCGATTATTGCGGAGAAACGCATAATACGGGCACTGAGCACGAATGGATCAAGCTGCACATATGTACTGGAACGAAGACCAATACGATAACTTCCGCCTATGTGGACTTCCTTCATGAAGGAGACACTACCCTATTTGTGCCTCTTATGGCCAAAACCAAGGCAACTGGATTTGATGTACAAGAGGTATCGGCAGATAAGGCCTATAGCTCAAGAAATAATCTGGAATACTCGGCCGAGATAGGTGCACTGCCGTTTATAGCCTTCAAGAGCAATGCAAGCGGTACTGCAAACGGAAGTGCCGTATGGCGGAAGATGTACAACTTCTTTGTATATAATCAGGAAACCTTCTTTGAACATTATCACATGCGAAGCAATGTGGAAAGCACTTTCAACATGATAAAGTCGAAGTTCACTGATATTATTAGGAGTAGGGACAGAACCGCCCAGGCAAATGAAGTTTTATTAAAGGTCTTATGCCATAATATTGTTGTATTAATCCATGAAATGTACGAGTTAGGCATTGAGCCTAATTTCTTGGGTGAATAAATGCAAAGATACTTAATTTTGAAGGTTTATAGTAAAATTACAAAATGCGTAGGCAACGCTATAAAAGATCGCCATCTGTTTCTGGGTGTTGAAAGTCTTTTGTTAGCGTATGCTCTTGCATTTAACGGTGTTTAAATGGAAACAAATCATAAAATTATATTTGGAGATTGCTTAGAGAAGTTAAAAGACATCCCTGACGAATCGGTAGATTTGGTGTTCGCAGATCCACCTTATAATATGTCAAAGAAAAAGGGTTTGGATTGGAAGTTTAGCAAGCATATAACTATGCAGGAGACTTGGGATATTTTTGGCAAAGATGAATTCTTTGAGTTTAATCTAAAATGGTTATCTGAGTGCTTCAGAGTACTAAAACATGGAGGCAGTTTGTGGGTATCTGGCTCATTTCATAATATCTATCAGCTCGGCTTCATCATACAAAATCTAACCGACGTTAAGATAAACAACAGCATAGTATGGTTTAAGCCCAATGCGCAACCTAATATAACCTGTAGAATGTTTACTGAAAGCACAGAACATCTAATTTGGGCTACAAAGAATGGCAGTAATCAGAAATGGAAATTTAACTATGAAGATACAAAGAATGAGATAGAAGATGAGATAAACCCAAAAGGAAAGCAAACAAGGAATGTTTGGGTTATACCTTTAACGCCACCTACTGAAAAACAAACAGGTCCTCATCCTACACAGAAGCCGATTGAATTATTGAGAAGAATAATAATATCCTGTAGTGATAAAGGGGACACAATATTGGATCCTTTTGCAGGTTCTGGCACTACTAATTTAGTGGCTATGCAACTTGGAAGGAACAGTATAGGCATTGAAAGAGAACGAAAGTATGTAGAACTGATTAAGAAAAAGCTCTCAAGGGAAGCGAACGCAAAGTTATTCAAAGAAGCCAAAATAGTTCTTGAATCTTAAATATTGAGCTTGCCGATCTCACGTTTAAGCATGGCCCTCCCATCGTAACTCCAATAGGTCATATCCTGTTCTATAAAGAGCCATTTCAAAACATACAATATAGCCTCTACTGAAACTCCGCCTTTAAATTTTATTTCTGCGCTTTTCAGTACATCTATTGGTTCTTCGCAGTTCCAAACTCTATCTATCATCTTCAATAACTTGAGAAATTCGTTAGGGTTTTCAGCTTTTTTAATGCGCAAATCAGAAATAACACTATCGTGACTCGGTGGTTTATCCTTACCGTTCTTGTAAACTGCGAAGCCCTCCAAATACACCTGGAAGTCCATCCCTTTATTAAGATAAGCAGGTCTCTGCAGGAATACTCTCTTACCGTTAGTCAGAGTTTCCACATAGTATCTGTAAGACTGAACGTACTTTTTACCCGCCTTTACATATCCTCCATTCTCTTTGAGGAACTCTTGGATAAGCGTATCACGCAATTCTTTACGTGATTTATGGCTAATCTTTAGTGTTACTTCGTGAGGTTCATATACATTTTCAGGCTCAACTTCAGGTTCAATCATAGCTCATAATAGGCATTTAGGCTTTAAATCTTACCTTCAGCGCTTCTTTCTCTATCCTGTGACCCTGTGCCCTTATGTAGCGCCAGTTACAGCTCCTGCACATCCAACTACCCTTTAAAGTCTCAAATTCCGCATATTTTCCGCATCTTAGGCCTATCCTGAGAAAAGCCTGGCATCTATAGATCCGCACGTATGGGTTAAAGACGACATATCTGTATAAATAGACCACAATCTGTATCAAAAGTAGGGGTTTTTATACAAAGCCGCTTTAGTGGAATTATCAGGCAATAAAAAAAGCAGAGAAGCTTACCTCGCTACTACGAGGTCAACTTCCCATATGCATATTCCCTAATCAGCCTTTTAAATGCTTTGTTTGTTGATAGATATATTTTCAATAGGCATAGAACATGGAGCATATACTGATTCCAAGGGAGAGGGCCAGGGCACTTGACCAGAAGACACTCAAGGAGCTTCGAAAGAAACTCAAGTGCAAGATAGATATACGCGACGCAAATGAAATTATATTGGCCGGAGAGCCATACGACGAGTATAATGCGAGGAATGTGGTGCAGGCGTTCGGAAGAGGGTTCACTCTCAATTCCGCATACAAGCTACTCGATGACACATATTTCTTCAAGTATATAGACCTGAGGGATATGTTTAGAAATAAAGAGCAGATAAAGAGGTTAAAGGCCCGAATAATAGGAGAATCTGGCAGATCAAAGGAGTACATAGAATCGGTGAGCGAGACCGAGCTCTCCATATACGGTGACACAATAAGCATAATAGGAAAAGTAGAGGGAATAAGCATAGCCGTGACTGGCATAGAAACGCTCCTTGGTGGCGGCACGCACAAGAAGGCATATCGACTGATGGAACAGGCCCGCAGGAAAAGTGAGGAAGAGGCAAGATAAAATGGCAGAACCACGCGCGACATTAAATGCTGACGAGATCTTCAAACAGTTCAAACAGTATTCGATATCCGAATTCTTCAGGAAGAACAGCCAGATGCTTGGGTATTCGGGGAAGGTAAGATCACTGACTACTATAGTCCACGAGTATGTTACGAATTCCCTCGATGCAGCTGAGGAGGCCAACATACTTCCGGATATAACCGTTGAAGTAAAACAGGTTGCGGAGGACAAATACCATGTGCTTGTTGCCGACAACGGACCAGGCATACCCCAGAGCCACATAGGTAAGGCTCTTGCCACGATACTTGCAGGAACCAAGTTCCACAGATACATACAGCAAAGAGGCCAGCAGGGCATTGGCGCAACCGGGTGCACCCTTTATGCGCAGGTCACTACAGGAAAGCCTATACATGTAAAATCAGGGACTGGCAAGGGTGCATACGAATGTGATCTCTCACTTGACATTAAATCGAACAAGCCCCTTATAGCCAACCTGGAGAAGCTGACCGTGGACTTCCGCGGAACAGTCATTAGCGGCGATTTCGGAGACGTGAAATACGAGTCCAGTGATCACGGCATATATGAATATCTCAAGAGAACAGCGCTCTCCAACCCGCATGCGAGCATAAAGCTGGTTGAGCCTGACGGCAAGGAAGCGGTTTTCCTAAGATCGGTCCAGGAACTCCCGAAGAAGCCTAAGCAGATAAAGCCGCATCCGTTGGGAATAGGTACAAGCGACCTGCTAGACGCAGCGCACCTGAGCGAGAACAGAAGACTGTCAGCTTTCCTTATCGAGGCATTCTCCAGGGTGACCCAGAACAAGATTGATGAGCTCCATGCTATAGCCCCTGAGATCGACATGACCATGGATCCGCACGTGCTTGCATGGCCAGATGCGGAGAAACTGGTCAAGGCCATACACCAGATAAAGTGGATAGCACCGGATCTCGATTCACTCTCAACAATAGGAGAGGCCCAGATGGAAGTTGCAACAAAGAACATACTTAATCCGCAGTTCAGCGCAGTTATAGAGCGCAGGCCAAAGGTCTTCAGGGGCGGAATACCGTTTGTCATTGAGTCGTGCATAGCATACGGCGGAAATGCGGGCAGGGCAACAGCGGAGGGGTCCAAAGGTAGCATACTCCGTTTTGCAAACAAGGTGCCGTTGCTCTTCGACGGGTCAAGCTGCGCAATAACTACTGCTGTAAACGGAATAGACTGGAAGAGATATGGCATAAGCAAGTTCGAGGAAGAACCAGTAAGCGTGGTGGTCAACGTATCCAGCGTTTACATACCTTATTCTGGGGTTGGCAAACAGGCGATTGCACAGGAAGATGAGATAATAGAAGAGATAAAACTCGCAGTGCAGGATTGCGGGAGGGCTCTCCAGCGCCATATAAGCGGCATAAAGAGCAGAGAACTTAAGGAGACGAGGCTTAATGCCCTAATGAGATATGTAGACCAAATGTCTACTGACCTGAGCGACGTGACAGGCCAGAACAAGGACCAGATTAAAAAGTCGCTGACTAAGCTCATAGAGAATCGGTATAAGGACACCGAGGAAGTGGACAATGAGCAGAAGGAAGATTCAGAAGCCGATGCTGCTGGCGAAGATCCAGACGGATAATAAACAGGGTGAATCTCGCTTCCTAACCCGAGGTATAACCTATAACCATCTTGTGCGGCGAGCATTGGTAATAAAGCTATCAGTGCGCATCCTCCCGTTCCTTGATGCACCATTCGCTGCCTTATGCAACAGTGCCAGAGACTGTGTACTGTAGCGACAAGACACCGGAGTCACCTGCTATAAGATGAACTGGTCGAGGTTATCCGTGTCTATAAGGATTATATAAGAATATTCTATGCCCATCTTTAGAAGCTCCGCATCATCGCCATAAGAGTTATAGAGCCTGCCTATGAAATCAAGTTTCTGCATCTCGGAGAGAAATACTACATATACCTTGTAAGCATTGTTCAGCGCAACATCCTTCATTCCAGATATGGAGGAATAGATTATCACATGGGCCTGCGCTCCCCTCTTGGTTATTATCATGTCAATATGCGGGTCTGCATCAAGATCCGTGAAGAGCATTGCATTCTGCACGCAGTAATCCCTTAGTTTCCTGAATATTGTCAGATACTCTATGTCATGGTGTGATTCCGTAACCCACTTGACAGGGGCATAGTATCCGCCGCTTGCAACCAGCGCCCCCTCATTTGCCAGCTTGTTTAGCACTGATGTCGTGTTCTGCAGGGTTATTGCTATGGGCACGTTCTCATATCTTATGTTTGAGCTGACGCCGTTCTTTACCTCCTCTGCCGTCAAAGGCATGTATTTCCATCTGTATGTGTAGTTTACAGAGTCGAAAATGCCGGTTATCGCATTCCTGTCTGTCTTGAGCTTTACCCTCCTTGCAGGCGGGAAGTTAGGCACGTCTATGAAGTAATCGTCTTGTGCCGGGGCCTTCAACAGGACGTTTAGAAGGATTACGATGGCTATTGCTATGCCAAATTCTATATAGAGCGGCGGGATAGATATGCCAGCCGGCTGAATATAGCCTACCCTATAATCATATGTAGTCCCAAACATGCCAAACGTGAATGTCTTCTGCCCGTATTGCTCCACTGCGCCGCTTGGTAGTGCATAGATCAGTTTGCCATCTTGCGTTGTCTTTCCATTCTCTGTATACGCGCCGTTCACGCTGGCTGTATAAGATATATTATACAACGGTATGCGGTTGCTTGATACATTGAATATGAAAGTGTTGTTCTTGAAATTGAGCGCAACAGGGCTGAAAGTCACATTCGCGACTTGGAAGAGCGTTGCTGTGTATGGCGTTGAACTGATGTCCTGCAGCTCTGCTATGTAATAGCCGCTTGGAAGCGAGAAATGGGAATACTGCTGCACGCTGAATGGCTTGCTGAAGAACCCAACAGGCAGCGAGCCAAAGAGGTTCCCGCTCAGGTTGAGTATGCTCAGGTGGAAAGAGGTCTGCTGGTTGAGCGTGTTGGAACTGCTTATAGTAACAGGCACTATCTGGGTCTCACCCACTACTGGTTGCATGCTTACCAAACCGTCAGACAGGAACTCTGACCTGAAAGGTATCTGTGTCTCAACCTGGTATCTGTCATTGCTGATGAATATCTGCGCTACCGAATAGTCGTTCTGATACTGGAGCGCTTCAGATC
Source organism: Microcaldota archaeon (assembly GCA_021804105.1). Lineage (GTDB taxonomy): Archaea > Micrarchaeota > Micrarchaeia > Micrarchaeales > CABMGC01 > JAKAVK01. The sequence goes on from JAJZKP010000012.1 coordinate 9,138, forward strand.
CGTTTATAGGGTAGCCTGCCTGCTGCTGGAGTGTAAGTACCGGTGCTGTTCCTATGGCTGTGGTGTTTGTTATATTATATTTTGTGTATCCGTATGTGAGCCTGTTGAACCAGAACTTCGAGTCTATCATTGTTGCTATGTCGTTTGCAAGCGAGCTGGCATTGGCCCATCCTACTGTGGGGTAGTTGCTCAGCGCTATAAGAGTTCCATTCTCTACATTTATCCAGCTTGCATTTCCCTCTTCCTCTATGCCGCGGTAGAACCTGAAAGTCGGGGATGAAAAATGCAGGTTAAGTTGCATGCTGCTGTTTAAGACAGTCTGCCCGGCCCGGAATGGGAGCGTTGCTATGCCTGAGTAGTTGAGCAAAGCAAGATTCGATTGCGGTGTTACGAATCTGCCTCCCTGAAGCCCTATGGCCCCGGAAAAGTTAGTGCCAACATATATTACTGAGTCTCCTCGTGCGAGTAGGCCAAGAAGTGTCTCATTTCCAGTGAGATCTATGCCTGCGAAAGGCTGGCCCGGCAGCAGGCTTCCCGGAATGAGCCCTGTGGCAAGCACTATTATCGAATTGTTTGGCACGGTACTCAGGTTCTCCAAGGAAACGAGGTTGAAGCTCGTAGCATTCTCTATCAATCCGTGCTGCCTGAGCGAGGCCTGCAATGCGTCTTCCAGCGAACTGGTCTGGAAGCACTGTATGCAATAATCAACTGCTCCTATAAGCGAGTCTGCAAGATATACGCGCTCTACCGGTTGCTTTGAGTACATTGCCAGTGATACGTTCATGGCAGTTGCATTGGAAAGCCTGTAACCCAGCAATGCATACCCTACTATGTTCTGGGAGTTATTGTATACAAGGAGATTGTTCCTGGCTATCGAGATATTGCCAGATATAGTTCCGTTTATCTCAGGAGCTGTCTTAAAGTTAAGCCCGCCTATGGAGATCGCGATATACCCTACCATCAACAGCACTGCGAGTGCTATGGCTGCTATCACAACCACTATTATGCGTATCTTCGATTCCATGTAGGCCCTCATTCAAGTGCCCTTGCCCTTAACAAGGTACTTCTCGAGCAGGGCCTGTACGAACCGTGAAACGGCATTGGACTGGTCGTTAACACGCTTTATGACCCTGTAGGTCTTGACGTACTTGAACCTCCTCTTTACTGACACCGAGTACTGCATGTTACTCCTTCAGTTCGAGGTATCCTTGTGACACCATCTTATCAAGTATCTGTTCTACCCTTGGCTGCACTATGTTGTATGTCTTGGCAAATTCGCCTACGTCTATTGTGCTATTGTGCACTTCTATCCAGTCCATTACCATATTCATAAGCGCCTGATCGGAGTATTTCTGCAGTGCTGTGAGGTCTTCCTTAAGCTTCTTGTTCTCCTCGTTAAGCTGGCTTGTCTGAACTGTGAGGTTTCTGTTTGCCGCGCTCAACTCGAGGTTTAGCCTTTTTAGCTCCCTATATTCAGAGAGCTGCGAGTCGTACTTGTTGAATAAGCTACTGTAGTTATCAGAGAGCCCCTTGAGCAGGTCATCCACTACCGAGTCTACATACTGGTAGAACCGTGACTCATCTATCTTGAATATGCCAGAAAGTATGGAGAGCATGGATATCATATCTTTTATGACATATGCCCTCCTCATGCGGTCGCTCGTGTCAGGTGGGATTGAATATATGGCCCCTATCGAGTCCTTAGAGATCTCTATCATGTAAAAGAGGTACGGTTTCTTGTTTATGTTTCTGCTCTCTATTCGTGCAGCCACCAATTTCCCGTCCTCTAACTTAATGGAATAGAAAGGTATCTGCGAGATCCGTGCAAGCGCCTGTTCCAGTGTGCCGTTCAGGGCTCCGCCGAAAGTGACTTCCTCAACTTTCGGGATGGTCACTGTCTCTGCGGTCATGCTCATCAAACCAAGCGATATAGTTATTTAGATAGGAACTTTCTTATACTTGTCCTATTGCCGCTGAGGGCATGCATATGCGTTATGTGCCAAGGAGCCGCCGATCTTTGGTTGCCCCCTGGGCCGTCTTCCCCCTTGCGGCCCCGCCATTGCCAAGATCGAGGGCAGGCATATAACTAAGCAGTGAGAGCAGATAGAAGAAGGCCAGTATAGCCAGGGTTAGCGCCAAGGTCTTCAGGCTAGGCCCTGTAAGCAATCCTAATATTACAAATATAATCCCAAGACCAACGTAGAGCATGCGCCTTCCGGTAAATTTCTTCCTTGCCTTGTTGTACTGCGGCCAGTCCTCCTTGCACACCACAAGGATATTGTCCTTTGCGTTCCTGGTTATGTTTTTCTTGAACCAGCGCATTGCCTCGAGCACCCAGTCGCTCTTCACACGTATTCCCTGCTTCTCCTTGCCGCATATGATGCACACAAATCTTTTAGATGCCATGATAATCGCTAATCTACGTTAAGTTCCACCACTTTCCCGTATGTCTCGCTTATGTTCTGCTCGTCAAGCATGTTGAATATGTCTGTTATCGTAACGTCATCGACGCCTATTCTCCTGAGTATGTTCGATGCATCTGCCGGCTTGACTCCGTACCTTCGCAGCATGCTTACAAAGGCCAACGCGTTTATGTGCCTGTGCGTCTTATTTATCTGGTTGAGCATGTCGTCTATGTTCTTGGTGCTGACCTTGAATGCCGAGAGGATCTGCTCGAGCTTTATTCTGTTGATTACGAATGTGTTTGCCATTCAATTCACCTATCCCCGACAAGGAAGCCCATGCTCTTTAGAGGTGGGATGAATTGTCGGATGTTAGTAATATATGTCATTCCGAACATATATATTTGGTTAGTGGTATGAAACGTGCTATTCTTTTGCAGATTGATGAGATTACTTCCAAAAAGGGCAAAATACTCAAAGACTTCTCTTCGAAGGCGACTTCGGAATTCAATAGACTCTGGAAAGATAGGAACTTCTGCAATACCTTTATGGATTTCCATAGAAAGACATTCGCTGAATCCAAAGGAAGAACCGGATTCAATGTTCAGGTTTACGCCTGTTTGGAACGCACTGTTTGGAGAAGCAAAGGAGTATCCAAAGGAATTACTGTCAAATTCAATGTTCCTCGAAATTGCAAGACCTTTGACATGACTATGCCTTTCATCGAACTTGGAATTTATCCACGAAACAGAATTGCTGTTCCCATAAAAAAGAATAGGAACTTCCAACGATACTCCGACCTTCTGAAGAACGGATGGATTTGCAAGACCTACGGACTTACTTCCCGACTTGAGATTGTCGCTTATCTTTCCAAAGACGGTACTGAATTGCCTCTGAAGAAGAACGTTCTTGGAATTGATGTGAACAGCAAATGCTTTGCCATTACTGTCCTTTCCCCAGAAGGAATGGTTCTGCATCAGGATTACTTCGGGAAGGACATCTGGGAGAGAAGAAGAAAGTTGTTTGAAAGGAAATCTATTCTGCAAAGTTATGCTGATACTGGAAGTTCCCATGCGAATAAGGCATTGAACAGGACTAAACGAAATGAACATAACTTTGTCAAGAATAGAATAGGAGAAGTCGTTAGGGATATTACTGAAATGGCTTTGCGATATGATGCTGACATTTCTATCGAGAACCTCAAGAGATTCAGTCCTAAAAGCAAACGATTCAATCGTGAGGTTATGCGTATTCCTTTCCTTACTTTCAGGAAGAATCTCGAACAGAGATGTTTTGACAAGAATATTAAGCTGAACATCGTTGATGCGTGGCACACATCCAAGTTCTGTTCCCACTGCGGTGCTGTTGGGAAGGGACATGACAGTAGAAACTATGCCCTGTTCAGATGCAAGGAATGCGGAGTTGAAGTCAATTCCGATAGGCAGGCAAGCCTCAATATTGCCATAAAATCCCTGTTGGAGCGGAGAGATACCACTAACCATGATTCTTTCCAGATTTCCAATAGGCGAGTCCCTGTAAACGGACTCATTCGTCCAGATGCGGTTGTTGAACCGATTGTTGCTGTGCGACATGTTTCATCAACTTATGGAAAGCCCACAGGCTTTAGCCGTGGGTAGTTTACACGTATGAAAATACTCTGGTTATTGTGGTGTCTACCATTTTCAGGCTCCTCAAGAAGACCACAACAACATCCTTGCTCACTCCGCGCTTCATCATGAGCTTAACCAGGTCCCTGACATCAGCTATACGCTCCTTCTTGTCAAGGTCGTTGAATATGGAGATTATTATATCAGAGCTTATGCCAGATTCTATCATCTTAGAATTGAGGTCTATCCTCTCGAAGTAGTATTCTTTCTGTATGCTTGTGTCTGCAAGCTCGGACTGGGTGAGTATCTCCGAGATATTTATGGTGTAAACGTCTAGCGGCTCCTCGCCAACTATCCTCTCAAGTAGGAAAACGTCAGGGAACTGTACTGCCGCGTGGAACGACATGTCGAATGCTGCCTGGCCTACTCCGAACTTCCCTATCGCAGACCTCATGAAATTGGAGAAGTTCAGTGATCCCTGCAGGTAATTCATGAACTTCTCGAACCTTATCCTAAGCATAACTGTGGTGCCTACATTAGAGAATATCGCCTCATTCACGTCGGTAGGGTTCTGCGATGCAACTATCAGCCCGAATTGGTACTTTCTCCCTTCCCTGACTATCGTTATCGCGTCGCTCCTGTCATCGCTTGCCACTTTCCATGCCTCGTCTAGCACGACTATTGCCTTCAGACCCTTGCTGCTGCTCCACCCCTCGGCGCGCATCTTCTCTTTCAGCGTCTGAAGTATGAACATGGCTGCCAAGGCCCTGAACTTCTCGTCAGGCAGGCCTGACAGGTCCATATCTACCAGGCCCGAGGAAGCCAGTTTGCCTATATCTATCGTGGACTTCCTTGCGAAATAGTCCTCTCCCTCCCTAGTGAACTGGCGCAGCCTGTAAAGTGCGTTCTCCAGCTCTGCAGGATACTCGTACGAGCCATCCTGGAGCTTCTCCTCCAGCAATGTCGTGACATCCTTCAGCGTAGGTGCATCCCTGCCAGCTTCAGGTATCGAGGAGAGCACAAACCCCGCGTTGACATAAGCCTGCTCCATCGCTTCTCCGGTGAGGCGCCTCTGTTCTGGATAATCGCCTATGTCAGTCAGTATATCCAAAGAGTTCATGATCTGCTTTACCCTGTCTATGGGCTTCATCCCCGAGAGATCCATGATGTTTATGTAGTCGCCTTTTGATAGCGAGATTATTACCCCGCCGCTCTGTTTCACCCATGCCTTGTACTCTCCCGCCCAGTCAACTATTATGGCATTGGTGTTCCAGATGTAGCTCGCCCTAATAAGGAAGGTCTTGACAAAGAAGCTCTTTCCTGCACCTGTGATTCCCACCACGGCAAGGTGGGGATTTGTAAGCGTGGCAAAGCTCCATGTAAAAGGCACGCCGAATAGTTTTGTGGTGCCTATGAATATCGAGTCCGTAGGGTCATTGAGCAAGTACTCGAAAGGCGGCTCTGGGGGTCTTGTCAGGAAGACCCTTTTGGCCACCTCATTGCTCATTATGTTCTGGATCCTTATCAATGACATAATACTCTACCGATAAATTATTTCTGCGTCTGGAACATTTTCAGTAATTCCGCTTCCCCAGGTATCCTGTAATCGAAGTCATGGAGGTAATGCACTTCCCTGCCAGTCACCCTGAATATGCTTAAGTCTAGCGCATTGAAGAGGGTCTGGAGCTGGTTCAATTGCAAACTGACTGCGTCAAGCGCCTCCTTCTCGCTCACGCCTACTGCTGTAGACTCTATATACATTACAACATTCAAAGGTCTTTCCCCTGCAGATACCCTGTCCATTCTCTGCTGTATTATCTGCATACGTCTTTGGAGTGCCTCAAGGCTCATCGTATTCGGATTCGTTGCATTCATCTCCCTGGAAATCTGGAATTCGAGATAACCCCTCTGGCCGTCAAGTTCGTCCCTGTATTTCTGCACGTCTTCCGGTATAGTTATAAGATTGAACTTGAATGGGAAGTCTATATTCATTGCTATCCTCTCCCATCTATCCACAGCGCCTGACAGGTCTGTCTCATTCTGCTCCGGTTGCTGGGAAGTGAATACGTATCCGTACACATTCCCTGTAAGATAACCAGTCGCATAATAGATCCCGTTCGTTACTTTCACTATTGCATCGTTACCCTCCGAGAGCGTTATGCCGTTTGCAGGTATGACCCTCAGGTGGAACGCCTTCATAATGGCAGGGAAGACAAGGAAATCAACGTAATTTATGGCTAGTATTATGCCCATGCCGAGCATCGTCAGGATCACCATTACGTAACCAAGAACCCCATAATCAGTGCTTGTAAGTATAAGCAGCAGAGCTACAAGGGCCGTTGCGGCAAGGTATATGACTGATTCTTCATCCACCATTGTCACACCTGCTTCAATCCGCTCCTCACGCTTATCTGCGAGCTCAGGTTTGCTATCGGTATCATCTGTTCCGGTTCAATGAGTTGCAGTATCTCTTTTCCCGTTGCAAGCGAGGCACTGATGCCGTACGTGGAACTGATCCCTGCTGCAAGCTCGTCGCCCTTGGATATTGCAAGGTTTACTGCCTCCTCCTCTGAGCCTCCGGTGGCGCTCACCATGGCATAAGACATCATCGAATGCGACTTCGCCCTGCTGACGCTCTCCAGCATATTCCTCCACATAGTTACTTTCCCCCTCAGATGCTCCACTTCCGGGGCCACCTCTTTCTTGGCAGTGCCGCCCCCTTCCTTATTCATGATCTGGTTATAAGTATCCTGCGCCTCGTTTAGCTTTGCGCGTATCTTCTCTATGTACTCGTCTTTGTTGAGCACGTAAAGCTGCGTGCTTATCCTGAAAGGCTCCTTGATTATCGAGAGCATCTTGCCAAAGCTTGTGGCAAAGTCTATCTTTTCCTGGTCCTCCATCTCAGTGCCCGACCTGTATATAGGTATCTTAACAAATACAGTTGCATAGACCAGGTCCCCAACATGCTTGATTATTGCCGTACCAGAAGGCGACATTATGTACGGGTCTCCGCTATCCAGCACCAGCTTCCTCCCCTTCATCTTCCTGAGAGGGTCGAAAAGGTACGTGTAATAGCGACTTGCCATCGCTAGTATGTCGCAGAGGATGGCTAGGAGCCCCATTATGAACTTCAGTATCCCGAGCCCAGGCCCAACCGCCACTCCTACTAATATGAAGGCAAGTGAGGCAGCCACCAGAGAAATGAACAATATCCACCTGAATTCGAAGGCCAAGTCTCCACCATCGCAAGAATATCACGCTGTTAAACTTTATATAGGCATTGCCACTTCAGCTTTAGCCGACTCTAATTCAACGCTGAAGCCGGCATTTAGCAAACCATTATATAGCACTGAGACCAAAATCCAAAGGAAGATTATGACGATAACGGCTTACAGGCCCGCGCAAGGGAGCGCCTTTAAGACTCTTGCAAGATCTGCGGTAATTTCAGCTGCAATAGCATTTGCTCCTGCGTCGTTTGCATGCGCTACATCAACTTCTCATAATGGTTCTGGTTCAAACGTGCCCTCGGCTCCTGCATGCAAGCCCTCTGCATCAAAAGGCGTGAGCACCGCTCTATACACACTGCTGCAACAGGACAGCAAGATCCTAATACCAAGCAACTCAACTGCAAGGGGCTACGCAACCATAGAAGGCAACCTGCTCTTAGCCACTTCATACTACGACTCGCAATCCGGATCACGGTTTGCCCAGTCCAATATCCCCGGACCTGCAAGCCAGAGAGGATTCATAAACTTCACTGCACATGCTGCTGCGGACGCTGTGAAAGTGAGCGAATACGGCAATATTGATACAAACGGCATGTCGTGCGATATAAAAGCAGAGTACCCGCAGGCCATTGTAGTGCCAAAAGAACGGCCTACCATGCAGGCATGCAGCTCAAGTGCATCCCTAGTCCTTGAGCGCAGAATAAGATCTGCATACGTGAAGAGCTCGAGAGACTTTGTGAGTGATTATCCAAGCGAGACAAAAGTCGACGGTGTTGTGTCAGGCAATTCCGTAGCTTTCTATAGGCCGCTTCCTGGGTTCCTGTCCGCGTTTCCTCCGGACAAGGCTCTCAGCTTCATTGCCGGAAGTAGAAACCAGCGTGCAAATCTGAAGATATACGCATACTGGGGTTCAGATGAAAAACTTTCTGCGGTAGCGGAGCGCGGTACTATAATCCTTGGCGACAAGCCATGCAGTGCCAATTACTCGTACAAGTATCCCGCCAAGTCCAACATACCTGCTGCCGCAGGCACGCTAGGTGCTGTTGCATTGGCATTCGTGTTGTACGTGACACGCAAGCTTAGGGGTCGTGCTACTGCAAGAAAGATCTTCAATGCCTGAGTTACAGAATGCATACGCGAATGCCCAGAAATCCTAAGAAACTTATCTGCGGGTGGATCTCAGAGTCCCCTGAGCCTAGACGAAGTCCTTGCCATGCCGCCCAGCAGTTCTGCTATCTGGGTTATGAAAGCATAAGTCATGGCGCTGATCAGGGCAGGATAGAAGAGAACGGATAACCAGAAGGAACCCATTGCGCTTGAAGCAGTACTAATCTCCTCGACAAGCGGCGAAGACGGAGACGCGGAGTTCTGCACTGCATCCTTGCAGCTCGCTGAGCCAGGGGTGCACCCGCCATAACGTCCCAGGGCTCCTGAAATTGCACTTAATTGCGAGGCAGTGCCCCCCTGCGTTCCTGCTATCTGGGCAAACGCAATGCCGAATAATATCGGCATGAAGAAATAAAATCCTATTGCTATCGCCATTAGCATTCCGCCGAGATGCCTTGTCGGTATCAACGCCCTGAATATTACCCCAGGTATAAGGAATACGGGTATTGCAGCATACATCATGAATATTATTAGATAAAACTCCAGGTTAAGTGCCATCAGTCCTGGCACTATGAGCTCTATAAGAGCAGATGCCGGCCAGAAGAAGAGATACACCACTGCGTACTTGAAGATCGGCGGGAAGAAGCTGCTCTGGAACTGGCACTTGAATGCGGTCTCAGCGATGCATGTAGAATACACCTGCGAGGCGTAGTAATAATCTACGGATCCTATTGCATAGAGCTGCGCCACCAGCCCATCGGTCTGGCCTATGGTATAATTTATGTTATTCAAGGCATAGCTGTACGGGTTATAACTACCTACGAAGAAGCCTGGCAGCAACCCGAACATAAGTGCCGCTACGAACGTAAACAGGATTACTATTGTTGCAGTTGCTATGGCCTCATAGAGCTCTCCCATGCCAAAAATACGAATCCGGTCATTCCTTATGCCTATGCCGATCATTATGATCAGCGCTGCTATTGAGAAAGAGAACAGCGTAGCCGCTATGGCTATGGGCTCCCAATTGCTCCATACCTGCACTGCAGCTGCATTTATGGTGTTGCAATACCATGGTGCCACTACATTTACTATTGCATTGGCTCCGAGCTTATTTACATTTCCGCAATATTGCGATATGGGATTGCCCTGAGCCCCTAGCGGCATCGCTACTGCGGTGAGGGCAAGGATCACTGCAAGCACTATCTTATTCATCATACCAGCCTCGTAAGCAGGGAAAGGAAGTCCATGCGCTCCCCTATCGCCGTTGAGAAGTCCACTATAAATACGTCAACTACAGTGAGGCTCAGCAGCGGCAGGAAAGTAAGCCCTATGGCCACGAATGCCCCGTATATTGCATATGCCCTGAACAGCGGCACAATAATTGGAAGCAGTGATTGCGCATAAGTCGCATTGCTAAAGTGCCCCAAGAATAAACTGAAGGTATTGCTAACCCATGTGCCAATCATATTGACAATGGTTCCTACTACACTTCCAGCAGGGCAGGTAGCCCCAAAAGCAGCTCCTACTCCAAATGAGAACTGGCAGAACTGCACCTCAGCCGTATCCAACGCGTGCGTCAAGAATCCAAGCGTTACTGCAGTCATGAGCGGGTATATGATCCCTATGCCAAGCGCAAATGCTATCAGCGCGCCTCCAAATGTCCTGGTCACCCCAAAAGATCTTGCAATAAGCCCTACGGCCATTAGTATGGCATATATTATCCCAGAAGCCGAGATGAGCATAAGCTGCACCTGGCTCAATACGAAGAACAGGTAAAGCGAATTCAGTAACGGTACAAAGTAGTGGAATACGGGCTGTATAGGCATGAAATTTAATGGTATCACAAGGCCTATGTTGTAAGAAGCGAAAGATCCTGTATTTATCGGTCCGGGGCTGTCTGTATAATCCGGTTCTCCTGACTCCACCTGCCCGTCACCAACCTCTAGTCCGCCAACCCCGCCGCCACCCACCACGCTTGGCAAGACAGCACTGGTAGACAACTGCGAAGGTAAGTACAATGTGGCCGTAGGCGTCAGCGAAACCAGGGAAGCGACATAGAATGTGGATGTTGCGAAATTCTGCACATCCTGGTTGAACTGGTATGTGTCACAGACCGAGAGAAAATAGAGATTATCGTAGCTTACCGCCGCCTGCCCTGGAGGCGGAGGCTGCGCACTTAGCGTTGTTATGGCATTTCCGCATTCGCTGCTGACAAGGCCTATGCCGTTCATGGTGCCATATACTGGAAGCGTAGCTACCAGTGCGCCGAAGGCTATGAAGATGAAGATCAGCACCAGCGACGCAAGCTCATCATATATCTTTGTGCGTATCCACGTTCTCATCTGCGTGTTGCCGAATGCGGGGCTTAGCATGTACATTATTGCCAGTATGGCTACGATCAGCATGACGCCTATCGCAGCTATCCCTGTGCCTATTACATAAGGCGATGTTATGTCATAGCATATGCCAGTGCAAGACCCTGCCGCTGCGGCCTGATGCGGCGCATATGCTAATACCGCGAGGGCAACTATCATCACTATCGCGAAGCTCCCTTTTCTCATATGCTTCCTCCCTTTACTGTTACACGTGTAATCATTATAGCACCTTTCCAAGGATCCTGTTGCTTTGAAGCGACGGCGCTCCAAGAATATCTCCAAGGAATTCCAGCAGGTCATACGCTATTATGAATGAAATTATCAGTCCAATCATCTGTAAGACTGCATAAGCAACCACATTGGTGAAGTCTATTACATTCTCGAACATCGTCACTCCAAACGAAGTTTCGCCTATTATTGAAAAGACTGCATCGAGATAGCCTTTTGCGTCTGAGTAAATGCTGCTACCAAGATTCCCGATGGCCTGCCCGCTGTTGCAAAGGAACTGGGTTGACTTGAATGTCCCGACTCCACCGCACAAGGTAAGGCTATTCACGTTTACCTGCGAGAATGCATAGAGAAGCGCAGGCAGGAAAATGTAAAACGAGATGAATAGGGCCAGCATTGACCCTCCTGCAGCTCGCGTCCACGGGAAGCACCTCAGCACTATGCCTACATAGAAGAATATCGGGAAGAGAAAATATATGACAAACAAGAGCATAACAACCAGCGCACCCATGCTTATGATGGCGAAAGAAATTGCCTCTTCAGACCATAAGGTTGTCAGCAGCGTCTGTACTCCTGTGAATGGCTTGATTGCGAATCCGAATGCGTTTGGATCTGCGTTGACTATGGTGTTGGTAGTGCTTTCCACAAAGAAGAGATAGAGCACAACGCTGATGTAGTTATACAAGTTATTATTTATTATCGCATTCTCGTAATTGTTGCATACGCCTATGAATACTCCTGGCGAGGCGTTGGATCCAGCAGCTCCGGAAGGCGGCGGTGGCAGCACAGAGCTGCTTCCCGCACCTGCAGCAGCAAGATTTCCGAAGAAGACAGAAGCATTGTTGAATATATAAAATCCGCCTACCAGGACAACTATTATTATGATTATGTTGGCGAGTACCTCTACATATTCCCTTCTTACATAGTCGACCAGTTTGTTAATGCTGAAAGCCCTGCCTATGGCATATAATATGCCCTGCAGCGCCAGCATAAGCAGGATTATCAGCAGGCCTATGCCTAGCAAGTAATTGAAGTTTGAACCGTTTGTAAGCCACTGGCTCACGAGCGGCATGCCGCCGCTGTATGCGGCACCAGCTTGAAAGAGCGTATTGCAGTTGAAAACGGCCTCGGCTATGCCACCCCCAGGTGCCTCTGCAGGTATTCTCGAGGGACTTACGCTTGTGCTTCCAAGGAGCATGGAAACCGGCGATACTGCTCCGGCTACTGCTACTGCCATCATCAGGAAGGCAACAGCCATATAGCTCTTTTTGTTCATCTAACCACCTTATACGAATCTCCCGAGGCCTATAATGTTTGTATCCCCGCCCAGCAGCCCGGAGAGTCCCACCACTGCGGATAGCGCTATAAGTACGTTTAGTATTGGCACTATGAATCCAGTCACGGCCATAACTCCGTAAACATGCCAGATGGCTTCATCTGTAGCTACCATGTTCTGCGGAGTGAAGCAGTTCCAGTTCTGCTGCTGCCCTCCTGTTATTATCGCCGGCAGTATCGGAAGGCTAGTTGGCGCAGATCCAAGACCGCCGACTATACTCCCTATGAATCCTGACAATCCGCCTGACACAACAGAGGTACCAGCCCCTAATCCTGGTATGAGGTACTCGGATGAATAGAGCATTTCCATGGCAAGCAGGTTGGAGCTGTCCGGATAGCAGCCGTAATAATTGAGCACCTCTGACACCCTGGGGAAATTGAAGAAATCTATATTATACTGTATTGCGCTTGCCATGCTTGAGGCCGAGCCTGCGGCTGGTCCTGGACTCGATAGAGGCAACTCGTTTATCTCCATATCTGGCAGGGAGTTGGCTCCTATGAGCTCTATGCAGTTTCCAGGCCCCGTTGTCGTAGCAGGGGTTGGTGTCTGCGTGCTCACAATGCCTTTAGAATTATACTGGCAGAGCTGGTTGCCATTTGAGAGAGAAGTGTACTCAAACAGGTACATTATCGGGTATATTATCAAAGCAACCATCACCAAGGCAACGACAAGGCCACCTGCCCTGCGGGTGTATGAGAAAGTCCTGAGCAGGATGCCGGCAGCAAGCAGGTACGGCCACCAATAAAGCATTACAAGGATTCCAATCATTTGCAGGAAGAAAAGGTAGAATATCAGGCTGGCAGTTATCTCTACGGGGGGCAATGACACTCTCTGGTAGTAGTATCCAACGAATGGTGTGTACGAGTACATTATCTTGAACGCGTCGTTGCCATTGAGCGGGTTGGCACACTGCAGCGCACTAGCCAGGCCTGATGGAGGAGTCGGGTATCCAACACAGAATACCGTTAGCGACTTCAGGCTCCTCAGCCATCCGGAAGTGCCTTCAAAATAATACAGCGAATTAAGGTTGCCCAGGGTCTGGTTGGTCATGTTGGCTGAGATTACGTAGGCTGCTGCGAGGCCGTAATCGAGATTCGTATTTATGTTGTTGCTCTTAGCTGCTTTCTCAACTATATCGGAGCACACAATGGCCGTAGGGCTTGGCTGTCCACCTGGATATGCATATGTGCTGCTTGTGAACTGGAACTGCGAATCAGCCAGCGGTGCCGCTGTGCATACCTTGCTTATAGCACTTGGTGATACCACCAGGCTCTTTGTCGAGGTCAATGTGGCTCCAAAGATTCCTAAGACCCACACTATCACTATGACTAAGATTGCCGTGCCTACTGCCTGCCAGAATTCCGTTATGGCCATTGTCTTGGCCTTCTGGTTGTTCAGCACCACACCTATTAAATAGTACACGCTGGTCAGTGCAAACGAGAGAAGAATGGCAGCAAATACTGCCGGCAGCCAGTTTGTGAATGCCTGGTAACTATTTGTAATGCTGGGCACAGGGCTTCCGCTTGCGGAGAGCAGGTTAGAAGCTCCAGCTATGACTATGAATGCGCCGAGCAATATGAAAGTGTATTTTATGTGCATCAAACATTACCCCAGAAAGGCCCCGCACCCAGTATGTTGGGGGCTGCATTCAGCGCTTTCGTAAGTCCTTGTGCAAACCCTATCGTTATTGCTATGTCTAAAGCTACTAGGACAATGCTCTCGAACATGTATTCAGCTATTTCGTATCCGAATCCGGCTATGATGTCTGGCACATCGAACAGTATCTTGAGCGAACCAGTTATCACAGAGCCCAGTCCGCCCTGCCCTGAGAATATCCCGCTGTAAAACTCCACCGGCACCTGTGTCACACTGCCTCCAGGGCCGACTATGTTGGCTGCGCTGTTTGCAGTAAAGAGCGAACTGAGCGGCAGGCTGGAGAATTGGGTGAACTGCACATAGTCTGCATATGGGTTGCAGTTCTGTGAAGTGAGTTGCAGCGGTGTTCCAGTTCCGATATAATTGCTGCAATACATCCAGTTAACAACGTAATTGTTCAGGGTTATCGTGATCGGCAGGATGAAATAGAAGGCTATCGCTATAGCCAAGAAGGAATTTGCCGCCTCACGTAATCTGGGGCCTCCGAAGGGCCATGATCTTATCACTATGGTCAATGGTAGCAGAACGGTCAGTGCCAGTGCCTGGGTTATGGGGAGTATCAGGTAGAATATGAACAGCACTGCATATGAAGCCACAAGCATTGCTGTATAAGTGCCTGTTATGACTCCTGTGTAGCCGTAATATACTCCTGTTATGTTGTTGCTAAGCTGCACACCAACGTATCCGCCCAGTATCGTAATCTCCTCGCTCTCTACTATCATCTCAAGTACGTGAGCCGCAGCCAGGAAGATTGCGCTCTCCGAGTATATCTGCCCGAAGATCTGGTTTGATCTCTGGAAGAGGAGGTTGCTGAGATAGAACTGCGCGAATTGCATTGGGTCCTGGTAAAGCCCGGTGGTGAGTTCCTGCGTAATAGACTGGCCTGCCTGGCATGATGTATAAGCAAGCGCAAGCACTGCTATTATTATGAACACGGAAAGCACTGCCTGGAACATCTCTGTCTTGACTGCCCCGCGTAGTTTCTCCCTAGTGGATGCAGGCAGCATGCTTGCAATCGCATATACTCCTGCGCCTAATACAAGTGCAAGCAGTATCACGATTCCGTTTATGTTCAGCCATGCCCCCTGGTTTATCGCGGCGAAGGTGCAGGCCTGCTGATAAGCTGTTAAAAGTAATACTAGATCCATAAAATCATGCCATCTTGAGTTTGCCTCCGAGATGCAGCCTTATAGTGCCTCCGAGCATCTTGGCTATCGAATCCGTGAGCGGGTATATTATCACAAGGTCAAGCACGAAGAGTATGAGCTGCACTGTGGCATACCACCCTGTGCTTATCAGGCCGTTCATGAATACATATATGCCGCCGAAGGAGTCCCAGGCATATGCTATTATCTGGGTGAGCGATCCCGTTGATAGGACTGCGCCCAGGGCTCCCATGAATGACGTGCACATGACAACGCCAAGGTTGCATGCCTGCGGGGGGCACGAGAGCGTGCCTGTGCCGCATGGAGGCGGTATCATAGCGGCTGCCCATGCTGCTACCGGCTGGTCCAAGAGCACAAGCGTGGCCGGGAATATTATCGAAGCAGCAACGCCTATTGCTATGAGAGTGCCGCCTATGCCGCGTATGAACGGGAAGGCGCGCATCACAAGCCCCATCGGTATAAAGACCGAGAGTCCAAGTCCAACAATCAGCGGCAGCAGGGTTATCAGGACATCGAGCATGGATGTTACCGGGAAGAGCACGAACTGCACCATATCGAATACTATCGACTCGAAGTGCTGGATCACGATGTTTCCGGATTCGAGCATGAAATTCTGATACGGATTAGCACTGAACCCCGAGTTTAGTGAGAAACCGACCCCTATGAAAGGTATTGGTATGGGTATGGGCAGGTAAAGCAGCACCGTGGTTCCCTGTGCAAGCCCTATTGCTATTGCAGCCTGGCCTATGAAGGTCCATCCTGGCAGCATGTTCTGTTCTGCAGTGCAGAGGTAGCTCTCCGAGCTTGTTATCAGCGAGCCCACATTGGCGAACAGTGTGCCACTAGTGGGCGTTGCAGTTGGGGCAATAGCGATTGCCAGCCCGCTGACCACGGCGAGCACGCCATAAATTGCTATCACCAGGAATATGGATTTGGTGAGCTCGTAATATTCCCCCTGCACCCATGCGAACATGCCCCGCAGGTTGAATGCCCGCGCAACTATATAACCTATTGCCACTATGTCGAATGCAAGGTCAAGGGCAATGAGTGAGAGTGCTATGGCGGTTGCAATGTCAGGTCCAGGTATTGTGCCTGACGCACTGCCACCTGGGATAACGGTGGGGCATACACTCTCGTATGTTATACCTCCGCCACCCGTCGCAGCGACTGGCAACGCGCCGACGGCTAGCAGGAGAAGCATGAAAGGAATCAGGAACCTCCGTTTGCCAGCCTGGAGCATGTTTTATACGTTAGATTATCAGAATATAAAGGTAGCGCAAGTCAGTGAGTAAGCAGGGCAAA
>JAJZKP010000026.1 GCA_021804105.1 Microcaldota archaeon
AAGCTTTAAATACTAATCTGTTGATATAATTGTGCAAATATTGCCTACGATAGGAAGTTTGAGCAATCCTCTTCTGAGATTCTGGCGTGTTTGGTAAATTTTGTGGTATAATGGCAAGAATGCATACGGGAAGGCATGGTAAGTCCCAGTCAAGGAAACCTGACGTAGAGATAGGTTCAACTCCGGAAGGCTTTTCTGGCACTAGAAGCGATATAGACAACGCCATAGCGGCGTATGCAAAACAGGGCATGCATCAGGCTTTGATAGGGCAAAAGCTCAAAGAAGACAAAGGATTGCCTTACATAAAGCAATTCTATGGAAAGCGCCTGGCAGTGGTACTCAAGGAGAAAGGTTATACTTCTGCTTACCCGCAGGACTTTTTCGATCTTCTCAAACGAGCAACTATACTCAGAAGGCATCTGGATAAGAACCATAATGATGTTCACAACAAGGTACGATTAAACAGGATAGAATCGAAGATTTGGAGACTTTCCAAGTATTATAAGAGAAGCGGCGCACTTCCGGTTGACTGGAAGTATGAGCCGGAGAAAGTTGCACTGCTAATAAAGAGCTGAAACCATGGCTGTTCAAAAGTCTGTAGAAAAATGGAAGTTAAAGAAATGGTTCAACGTCTACGCGCCAGCAATATTTGGCGATGTGGTCATTGGCGAGATCCCGGGCACGGATGAGAAGGCTATGATAGGCAGAGTTATGAAGGTAAACATGTCGTGGGTCACGCACAAGGCTGAGCACTCGTTTATAACCATAGCCATGAAGATAACTGAGGCAAATGGAGATGTAGCAAAGACCTCGCTTGCTTCGATGGAGCAGACGTACAGCTTCATACATTCTCTGGTCAAGAGGGGTCAGAGCGCCATCTATACAGTGGATAATTTGAAGGATAAGAACGGCAAGGCATTCATACTTAAGCTTCTCGTGATGACAAGCAGCAAGATTGCAACGCCAAAAAAGACTGCAATAAGGAAGGCGCTCTCGCAGTTCCTAAAGGAGTATGCGTATGGCATTGATACTGAATCTTTTGTGAAGAACATGCTTGACAATAAGTTCCAGCAGGATGCTATAAAGAGCATAACCAATATAGCAGAGATCAGTAAGCTGGAGCTTAAGAAAATAGTGCTCTAAGTCCTTTTAGCGATCATCTCTGATAGCACCACTGCATTATTGTGCTCCGTATCCTGTGCTGCATAAACCAATGTAACATCGTTCTTCTTGGTGAATTCTACCAATTCTAGGAAGGCTTTATTGCCATCTAGCTCTTTCTCGTATCTATTCTTGAATTCCTCCCATCTGGCTGGCTCGTGATTGAACCATAAGCGCAGATCATTGCTTGGAGCTACATCTCTTATCCACCTGTCTATGTGTGCGGTGGACTTTTTAACACCTCTAGGCCAGAGCCGATCAACAAGAATTCGTGTACCGTCTGTTACCTCGACCTTTTCATAGATCCTTTTTATACCAAGAATCATTTAGGCACCAAGATAAATGTCGACAGTAAGCTTAAAAGGCTATTCCATTGGACTAGACATCATTTTACCCCGGAATATATAAAACTCGTGCATGCATAATGCCAAAATAACAGATATATCATCTTATATTGGCAATTCCCTAAAGATTTAAGTATCATTAACAACACTATTCATATAGATTGAATGAGTATGGTTAGGCGTAACGAGATACAAGACAGCGGTAAAGACGCGATTCGCAGATCATTTAGGCAAACAGGTGACAATGCTCCTGACCATGCCCTGAATCAGCTAAAGACCCATGTTGATGTAACAGGAAGCACGCTGGGCCAGGTTGAGTTAGATTATCTACAGCACATAGCATTATCTGGGATATATTCTGGTCAAGCTGAGCTCGCAAATACAGGTTTCAGGCCAATAACAATATACTTCAAGGGAGGAACTGCTCTTCAGAAGGCAGGTTTCACTGACAGGTTTAGCTGGGACTTTGACTTTTCAGCAAATCACCCAGACGTGAAGTCAGTAGAGGCCATATTCAGATGGTCACAGGATGTTATGAAGGAACACGGATATGAGAGCACATTTGCCATGACAATAAACGGAAGCGATGCCGCGGCAAAGAAAGATACTATAATAATAAAGCTGAGGATTCGGGGGCCAAGTTATATTAAAAAGCCAAAACAAGAAGCAGAGTGCGTAATAGGCTCTGATCTCTCATATGCTGAAGCAGTATACATGCAGCCCATAAATCCACCCATAATACCGCCCTACAGCGATATAAAGCCGTATTTTGTAACAATGATGCACCCTACCGAGATAATTGCAGAAAAGATAAGGGCTATAATGACGCGCAACGCAATCGCCAACACGGTCAAGGATTCATATGACATTTGGATTCTCCTGAGCAAAGGATATGAAGTTGACCCTGGCCTTGTCGCCTTAAAGATGGGCAAATTCGGCGAGAGTGTCTTTGATAAAGCGAGATTCGCTGCAAGAATACAACAGCAGAAGGCAGTATGGGACGAAGTGATAGAGAAGGGCAGCCGGAAAGAGAAGACGGTCTTCTTCAGAATACAGCAAATGCCTAATTATGAAGATGTAAAGGATCTACTCCTTGGTGCCATAAGGGCTTAATCATTAAGCCTTGCTTCTTTAAGGATGAGACTCTGCTTCATAGCCAGGCCTATTAGCGTACTTATGTTAGATACCCTTCCGTATCTGGTATGAACCCCAAGATTTGCTAACATAACTTCGTCTTGAGGGGTCAGACCATCGAAATATATGCCGTTCTTCGAGAACCTTCCCATGGAGTCGAGCATGCCAGCAATGTAATTGCTTGAAAATTCATTGGGAATCCTGAATAGCTTGTCCTCTCTTTGTCTTATCTCTGCAAGTTGCCTTGCTACACGAGAATGATAAAAGTATACTTTCCTTTTGCCGTCCTCTTTCTCTTCTATTATTATCTTTGTCGGTTCTACTTTGAATTCTTTTATTGCCATCTCGATGAAACGCAATTCTAACTCGCTGTTCCTTGTCTCTATTCCTACCGCATTCTTTTCGCTATATCTTCTTGATAGCCCGGCAATGTAGCATATGCTTGGCTTAAGTTTGGCCTTCATAATTAGTAATTGAGCAAAACACATATATATCGCTGGCGATATCAATTAAATGATGCCGCGCGAGATAGGACTAATAGGACTTGGAGATATGGGTAGCAAGATAGCCGAACGACTTCAAGGAAGCGGCTACTCGCTTGTATTATACAACAGATCTCAAGAGAAATACTCGGGGTTCGCAGGCAAGGACAATGTACGCAGTTCTAGCAATCTTGACGAGTTTGTAAGTATGCTTAGAAAGGATGATGGGGAGATAGTAGTATGGTCTATGCTTCCTGGGGGAGAAGTAACAAATGCCATGATGTTAGAACTTTCATCAAGACTGAGAAGGCATGACATAATTATAGACGCATCAAACTCTGTGTATGATGATTCTATTAGAAATGCAAGGATACTTGGCGAGAAATCAATATCTTACTTGGACGTGGGCCTTGCTGGTGGGCCGTCAGACGTATTGAAAGGTGTTGCGTTGATGGTCGGAGGTGATAAGAGTGCATATTCTAAAGTGGAGGAGTTATTTAAGACCATCTCAGGAACATGCACATATGGATATTTGGGCAGTAGCGGATCAGGGCACATGGCAAAGCTAGTTCACAATGTTATCTTTTATGGCATAAATCCCGTATATGTTGAGGGTGCAGAGCTTCTCCAGAAGTTGAAGGATGACTTCAATGGCAGTTTCGATGTACTGGAGGCATTTAGATTATACTCATTTGCGCCTCCGATAAACGGGGAGATAATAGGAGCAATAGCCACAGTGGTAAAGACCGGCGAGATGCCTACCAAGGCTCCGGAGATTAAGGTCTCTAACATGATAACTTGGGCTATTGAACGTGCTTCCAAAGCTGGGGTAAGCATGAAGGCGACAAACGCCGTACTTTCCAACTACTCTAATTTATCTGAGAAATCGAGAAGAATATATTCAGCTGCAAAGAAGATAGTTACAGGACATTATTAGTGCTGTGTGTCTCTTCTTGTTCTCATAAAGATAGACCCCTTCTTGATTGTTAGTCTTGAGGGAATTGCTTCTGCACGCAGGTCGAATCTTGTTATCCTGTATAAATGTTTGTATCTGCTCTTTTTGTAGGAGGCGATATTGGAACCTGCTGTTGGTTCATCCATCTTTGTATCTTCCGAATGCGATCACGCGAAGATTACCTATTGGATGTAGTCTTGAGTTATTAATGCGAGGCTGCGAGAATTGGTAGCTTCCTTTGCACACTGTAAAATACTCTAAATCTTGTGAAAGATTATGAGGTGATCTATCCGCAGGTTCCCCTACGGATACCTTGTTATGCCTTAGCCCCCCTCACGAAACCTTAGTTCGAAAGTGCCATAAGACACTGCGTCACTAAGGCCTCACTTGGATGACTTGGCAGGCGGTGTGTGCAAGGAGCGGGGACTCATTCACCGCGCGATAGTGACACGCGATTACTAGGGATTCCAGCTTCATGAGGGTGAGTTTCAACCCTCAATCCGGACTTTGATTGGTTTTAGGGGATTAGCGTCCCATTTCTGGGTAGCAGCCCATTGTGCCAACCTCTGTATGCCGCGTGTAGCCCTGAAGATTCGGACTATACTGACGTACCGTCGCCCCCTCCTTCCTCCTGCTTAAACGCAGGCGGTCTCGACAGAGTGCCTGTTGCATCTCTGCAACAGTAGCAACTGTCAATGGGGGTCTCGTTCGTTACCGGACTTAACCGGAGAGTTCACACCACGAACTGACGATCGCCATGCAGCACCTCTCGGCTTGTCAGGTAAGATCATTAGTCTGACCTTCACACTGCCGTCGCTCCAGGTAAAGTTTCCGACGTTGAATTCAATTGAACCGTAGCATCCACCCCTTGTGTGCTCCCCCGCCAATTGCTTTAAGTTTCAACCTTGCGGCCGTACTCCCCAGGCGGCAGACTTAACAGTTGTCCTACGGTACTGCGCCTATTCGTGATAGACGCAACACCAGAGTCTGCATAATTTACTGCTAGGGCTACTCGGGTATCTAATCCGATTCGTTCTCCTAGCCTTCGACACTCACCGTCGGATGCGTTCTGGTCAGGCGCCTTCGCCACCGGTAGTCTTCATAGGATTATAAGATTTTACCCTTACCCCATGAATACTCCTGACCTCTCCCGCTCCCTAGCCAAAAGGTATCTTATGCACTCGTTAAAGTTATGCCTTAACATTTCACATAAGACGGTTTTAGCCGGCTACGGTCTCTTTAAGCCCAATAATAGTGAACACCACTTGTGCCGCCGGTATTACCGTGGCGGCTGCCACCGGTCTTACCCAGCACTTATTCTACAAGCTTGCTATACTTGTCAAAAGATTCACCGAAGTGAATCACTCAGACTCCCCCCATCACGCGTATGCGCATTGTGGAGTTTGCGCGCCTGCTGCACGCCGTAGCGCTAGGGCCATTGTCTCAGTGCCCTTCTCGGGGCTCTTACTCTCATATCCCCTACGGGTAATAGGTTTGGTGGGCCGTTACCCCGCCAACAGCCTGATCCGACGCAGTCTCATCGCAGAGCGGTTGCGCTCCAATTCGCGTACCATTTGAGCTAGTGCTCATCCCAGAATCCCTAGCCTATGTGGCATTTTCCTCAGTTTCCCGAGGGTGTGCCCCTCTCTGCGGTAGATTGACCACGCGTTACTGAGCCGTGCGCCGTCCATGAAGGTCATGGGCTGACTTGCATGGCTGTCGAAATCTGATAGCAGTGTCCTCCAGCAGCATCGACTGGAGTTATGTATTGGAAGTATGCTATGTATGTTGAAAGCTTCGCAATTGCGTTCGCGAGCCTCTTTGCATTACTCAAGACTACATCTAATTCCAATAGGAATTTTCAT
>JAJZKP010000013.1 GCA_021804105.1 Microcaldota archaeon
TTGTAAACCTTCACCATATGACTACCGGTTGATTTTTAAGTTTGCAGAAGATAGTACGATATTATACTATGTAAACTAATAAAAGGGTTTGCAGAGAGCTAGATGCATATGCGCTATGACGTCAAGGAAATGCTTGCCGGATCCGATGACATACGGAGGGCAACCCAGGCCAAGGGTCCCAACACGAATAAGATAAATAGGGGCGTGCTTGTAGTGATAGCAGGCAGCAAGGATTACCACGGCGCCCCGGCGCTCGCTGCAAATGCTGCGCAGAATGTTATTGCTGCCTTGCGTGTCGGTGCAGGATATGTCATCGCTTACATACCCGGCACTGTAGCTCCAATAGTGCGCATGCAGTCTCCAGCCATTGTGGTAAGTGCACTTGGCAAAGAGAACATAGTATTCAATGAAAACATAAGGCGTGCGATCGATAAGTCAAATGCCATAGCGATTGGCATGGGGATAGGCATCGACCGGAGAACAAGATTGGAAACCGCACGAATCATTGATTTCTGCTCATTGCGTAACAAGAAGATTGTGATAGATGCCGGAGCGGTGCGATCGATGCAATATACTAAGGAAAGGCTGAACCTTAACGCTGTAATTACTCCTCAGGACAGCGAATTCGAGCTCCTTTACGGTACGGACATGTCCGGCAGAACGATTGACGCACGGATCTCTGCTGCAGTCAGGCTCTCAAGAACCATTGGCGCAGTTGTATTGCTCAAGGGTCACGAGACTGTGATAACCGACGGAAGGCGCGTAAAGGTGAACCGCGCAAAGACATCGGCCCTGGCAACGATGGGAACTGGAGATGTGCTCTCCGGGATAATTGGCGGATATGCTGCCACCGGAGCAGACACATTCGAAGCGGCAGTGGCAGGGGCGCATCTCCATTCGGTTATCGGAGACTTTCTTGCCAAGAGGATGGGAAACCATATAATCTCGACTGATGTAGTAGAAAGCATACCCTCAGCGCTTAAGCGATTCGATGTGACGGCAAGGTAATCTTTATGGCCCCTGACGCGGCAAAAAGGATAAACGACAGCATATACGGCAATGTTAATGTCTCGGAGCAAGAGCTTCGACTGATAGATACCCCGATCTTCCAGAGGCTCCACCAGATACGGCAGCTCGGAGCGGCAAACCTTGTCTATCCCGGCGCTACCCATACGAGGTTCGCTCACTGCATAGGCACAATGCACATGATGAGCCAGTTTCTGCATGCATTAAGGAAGTCTAGGGAGAAGCGCGATAGGGAAATAGACATGGAGAAGCTGCGCATAGCAGCGCTGTTGCACGATATAGGCCATTATCCGTACTCGCATACCTTGGAGAAGGCAGTTAAAAGGCTCGGCGGAATGGCGCACGAGGAATTCGGCAGGTACCTGCTTAAAAAATTCCTGTCTGCTAAGCTTGATACGTACAGAGCAGGTGAAATAGCTGATCTCTTCTCAGGTGATAAGGGATATGCAAGCCCTCTCATATCTTCTGCACTTGACGCAGACAAGTCCGATTATCTAATACGGGATTCCTACCACTGCGGAGTGCCGTACGGACGTGTAAGCATACAGCGGTTAGTCCGTACAATGTCATATGTAAAGAGCGGCATAGTCTTCGAGAAGGATGAGATCTCTGCAGAGGATTTCCTCATAGGAAGATACCACATGTACAGGGCAGTGTACCATCACAAGACCGTGACCTCATTCAACCAGATGGTTGAGCGTATCTATGAGAACATGGTTATGGAAGGATACATGCCCAATCCGAAGGACCTTGCCAATGAGGAGGACGAATATTCCATAACAAGTTATACTGACGACATGCTCTTTGCCTCGATGCACAAGTACCTTGAATCCGGAACTGACAGGTTCACAAAGGGCCTGATAAGGCTCTTCCTTGCCAGGGAACCGCTGGAATGCGTATATATAAACCCGCAGCCTGCACAGAAGGGCGTCCTGCCTAAGGAAGCCGAGAAAGTTAAACTCCTTGAAACCAGTGAATCGGAGAGGTCCCGGCTAGCCGACATGGCAGGAATAAAACCAGAGGACATATTCGTGGTGTCGCTGCGTCCATTAAGCCTGATAGATGAACAGACAAATGTGTACATAAGGAACAAGGGCAAGCTCAAGCCGATAACAGAGAGTAGCGGACTTGTGCTGAACATGATAGGCAGCAAGACCCTCCATGACGCAAGGATATACGCAATGCCTGGATCGGGCAGGAAGCTCGCTAGGGTCCTTGGTTCCTACCTTAAAAAAGGATGAATGCATGACGATAAGCCCAAACAAGCAAGCAAAGGACGAATTCATTAAGGTCTTAGCCTCTGCCCTCAAAGCAGCGTATCCGCAGGATGCTGTTACTGGGGACCAGCTTGCATTCTCCATATCTAAGGCCAAGCCCGGGTTTGGGGACCTCAGCTCTGCAATCTCGTTCAGCCTCGCAAAGCGCTTGAATAAGTCGCCGCTGGAAATATCGAGGAGTATAGTATCTGCGGCCTCGCCTTCCGGCCTGATATCCAATATCGGCGAAGCTGCTGGCTATGTAAACGCAAGGCTAAATGAGTCGGAATACGCAAGGCTCGTAATTTCTGCCATAAATGAGCGCAAGGAATTCTACGGCCTCACCCAGACAGGGCATGGAAAGAAGGTAATAGTTGAAGGGCCCAGCGTCAACCCCAACAAGCCCTGGCACATAGGGCATCTAAGGAATGCATTGCTTGGCGACTCAATATCCAACATACTTGCGGCAAACGCATACAATGTGGAAAGAATAGACTACATTGATGACCTTGGACTGCAGGTTGCCGAGTCGCTATGGGGCGTAAAACACCTAGGTAATGCGCCTGAAGGCAAATTTGATCAATGGCTCGGAGAGCAATATGTTCTCGTCAACAAGAAGATGGAAGATGACAAGAGCATTGCCAACGAGATTAAAATGCTAAACGAGAAGATGGAGAGCCCATCAAGCCCTGAGTCCGACGAAGCCAGAGATCTGGCTGGTAAATGCGTGCGCGCACAATACGAGACCAATGCTAGCTATGGAATCTCGCACGACCTGCTGGTATGGGAAAGTGATATTGTGTCAGGGAAGCTGCTTGAAAAGGCACTAAGTATCATGGACTCCAAGGGCATGCTGGAAAAGCCTGTAGAAGGCAAGTATGCTAACTGCATAACACTGCCTTTAGAGAAAGCAAAGGGGTTTGCTAAGGAGTTCGAGAATCCTGCAGAGGAGACTAAGGTGCTTGTGAGGAGCAACGGTACCGCAACATACGTGGCAAAGGACATCGCATTCCACATGTGGAAGTTCGGGCTGATAGCAGATCCATTTGCATACGAACCTTTCATAGAGAAGCAGCCCAATGGAAAGACACTATATACAACATCTGCCAGTGGCGTAGCAGCTCTGTTCGGCAAGGCTGACATGATAGTAAACATAATAGGGATGAAGCAGAGTTATGCACAGCTTATACTCAAGGCCGCTTTCAGTATGGCAGGATATGGAGATATTGCGAATAACATCGTACACCTTGCCTACGGCGAAGTCAGCATAGAAGGCGGATCTCTTAGCGGGAGAAAAGGCGGCTGGATCGGAGGGGAGGGGAGGAGCTATACTGCAGACTCGCTGCTCACCGAGGTAAGGAAAAAGGCCCTCGAGATAGTAGAAAAAAGCGAGAAGATCGAGGACAAGCGGAAGTCCAGCGAAATAGCAAATGCAGTTGCACTGGGGGCAATAAAATTCGAGTTCCTGAGAATAGCGCCAGAGAAACAGGTCACTTTTTCGTGGGAAAGGGCGCTCAACTTCGAGAGCAACAGCGCGCCATACTGCATGTACACTTACGCGAGGTCAAAAAGAATACTGGAACGTGCGGCCTACATGCCTACGGAACTCAGTGATTCGGACTACAAGCAGATGCAAAGAGAAGCTGACTTCGACCTTGCAAAGCTTCTTGGTGATGCCCAGGATATAGTCGAGAAGGCAGGGAGCGAGTACCGCCCTAACGTAATTACTGATTACCTGCTGGATCTTGCGATGCTATTCAGCAGGTTTTATGAAAAAATGCCTGTAATAAAAGGGGGCGGGGCGAAGAACCTGCGGCTCTCTCTTGTGGCCGCAACAATGCAGGTTACAAAGAACATGCTCTTGCTCCTTGGAATAAGCACTGTAGACTCAATGTAAGCAAAATCCTTGCTGTTGCATATAAGACGCTGCAGCATCTCTTGGCCTATCTGACTATCCTTGAGAGTAGCTCGTAGCTTCTAAGGGCGTCTTCCTTGTTTACTACTATTATCGTCTCAGTGTAACATGATATCAGCTCTACCACGTTTATGTTTTGCTCGGCAAGCAGGGAGGTGAGGAAAGCTACTACTCCCGATCCGCTCTCAAGGTTCTCGCCAGAATATATGACCAAAGTGGAGCAATTGTCATTGACCTTTACTATGCTGGCCCTTGCTTTCTTGCCAAGCTCCCTCAACACGTCCTTCCTCGTGAGGTATACGTAATACTCGTCTATCTTTACCTTTGCGTCGTTATTAATGCCCAATTCCTCGCTTGACACAATTACATGCACGCCGTCGAGCAGTGCGATCCTGTTCTCCTTCAGCACCCTAAGCGCCCGGTTCTCGATGCTGCCCTTGACAGATTCCATGTGCTCCGCGTATCTCCTTATCGCTGCCTTGATTGCCTGGTAATTCTTTATTCCCAACTCCTTTTGTATCAGCCTTGCGAGAGCGCTGAAATTCACAATACTGTATTCCAGGGCTTCCTGCGTATATGGCTTGTTTTTCAGGTATACTCTCACTGTATCTGAGATGCTCATGACCATAACACTTATGCAAAATATATAAATGTATCATATGAAACACATAAGGTTCATATTGTATCATTATTGCCGCACTCTTAATATATGACATCAGGCATAATCTATCTGAGGGACAATAAGGTGAAAAATATGCCAGCGAAGAAAAACGCAAAGGAGAGTATCAGCCTGGAGGAGGACGGAAAGATAGAACTCCCTGTAGACTTCGACGACCCGGAAACGGCGAAGGAACTCAGCAAATTCATAGAGGAGCACAATCCGGTGCTGACGTTCCAGTTTCCTAAGAACAAGAGGAATACAATGGTAATACGCTTTGCCAAGTCTGATGCTGCCAATAACGCATCGGAGACAGGTAAGGGCTACAACCCATCTGAGATTCCTTCTTACATAAGATAAGATCGCTATGCCAGGCAGGATCGCACTGATAGAGCCAAAGTTTCAGCGCGTGAGTGGAGAATGCTATGACATCAGGATAAAAGCGGCATATCGCGCTAGCGATGTAAAGGCAATAGCCGACATGGTAAACGAAGAACACGAAGCATCTGGCGCAGTAAATGCCGTTACTTACGAGCATGTGTATGGTTGGATTCGCTCTGGCAATGCAGATTCCTTTATTGCAACAGACCAAAACGAATGCGACAAAGCAGCCGCGCACACTGCAGTGATCAGATGGTCTGGGCATTGCTTTGAAATGAGGTCGATTGTTGTGCGGTCTCACTACAGGGGCCTGGGGGTCTATGGCGGCATGTCCGGTAGTATAATAAGAGCAATATTCGAGAAAGACCCTTCTGCAACAATTGTAATGATAAAGAACAAGCGGAGCCAAGGATACGGGTTGCTTCCTAAAAATGGGTTTGCCTGGGTTCCGCTCGGCGAGGTCCTTGACATGGGCCTTAAACTGGAGAGCCCCTCCGGAAGACATGCCTTTGCTCTGACAAAAGGCGCATACGAGGAAGCCAAGGGTGCAGGATACGTACTTGTAGCTGCGCATAGGCAGGAGTAAAACAAGGCGCAATGCAGCAATTACAACCGATCCATACGCCATGTATTGCATCCGTACACTGATAATCCAGGGATGAGTCTCAGACATGCCTGTAAAGATATCGCTAAAGAACTGAAGGATTGCAGGCTACAAATCTACAAACAACTGTGTAAATTGTGGCAAGTTCTGCCCCATTTTATATATGACAAGGGAGATATGTATTGCTTGAGACGCAGAGGCCAAATCCACCCGACCGAGTTCGGTTGTTTCATATGGAACACTCTAGGCTTAATTTATAACAAATACGCCATAAAGTTAATAAACAACTTTTTACAAAATAAATGTGAAGGTAAGCATATGAAATTTCTACCACGAGACGTTTCGATAAACATTGCAAGCATCAAGGAGCTTGATCAGATAGCATCATTGCTGCGCATAGATCCTTGCGCTGCAAAAGCAGATTTCTCTCGCCCAGGCCCACGGTTACTTGCGGTAAAGAATGGGGTAGTGGTGGGCTACAGCAGCCCAAGCCACGAAGTTGTAGCTCAAGGGCACGAGGAAATAAAAGACTTGTTCAAGGCCGCAAGGGACGGAACCCTTATTGATCCATATATCGGCTACGGATGCGAAAAGTGAATCCAATGATGGTAAGAGGCTATGTTATAAGAAAGGCTACTAATGACGACATACCTGTCATTGCAGCACTGCTCCGGCAGGAGAAGAACGGAGCAGTACTGCCTGTGAGCAAAGAAATGCTAGCGCAGTGGACTGCTAATGGCCACTCATTCGTTGCCGAATTCGAGGGTCAGATAATAGGGTATCAGGGTGCGTCGGTATGGCAGCCAGGCTTGATTGAGGGGAGATCGCACTACGTGACCCCAGAACATCGGAAAAACAACCTCGGATATTACCTTAAGGGTGCCCTATTCGAAGAGTTGACATCAAACAAGGACTATTGGAATGGTGATGCCCTCACTTTCATAGCTGTAAAGAACGCTAACAGCAATGGGACCTCGATCCTGTTCAGCCTTGGACTCAGGGAGTTGACAAAGGAAGAGGTGGACAAACTCCCTCCTGCAGTAATGGAACTTGATCCTACTACCGAGTACAAGGTATATGCAATAAATCTTAAACCTTCAGTGAGAAAGTGAGTAGGTGTCATGATTGAGCAACAGCGTTGCTGATCTATTCGTCAGACTGGCAGAGATACCTTCGCCGAGCGGTTTCGAGCTTGAGGTGGCCAGATACATAAAGGGCCAGCTTGACAAGATCGGAGTAATCTCCAGATTTGATGATTCCGGAAGGAAGAACAACAGCAACTGCGGCAACCTTATAGCCACAATACCTGGTGGAAAGGCACACATAATGTTCATAGCCCACATCGATACTGTGGAAACAGGAAAAGAGCGGATAAAGCCGGTAGTAAAGCACGGCAGCATAACAAGCGATGGCACAACAATCCTTGGAGTTGACAACAAAGGCGCCGTCGCATGCCTGATTTCTGCTGCGAAGGAAATAAAGCAGATCAAGAACAGGCCTACGGTCACGCTGGTCTTCTCTACAAGAGAAGAGAACGGCAGGATGGGGGCGAATTACATAACCCCTGACCACAGCACAAAGTTCATCTTCGTGCTCGACGGGTCTGACAAGGCCGGCACATTTATCAACCAGGCCCTTGGTCAGATACCTTTCAACATAGAAATATACGGCAGGGAAGTCCATGCTGGATATGCACCGCAAAAAGGCATAAATGCCATAATGACCGCAAGCCTGATAATCTCAAAGCTTGCCATGGGCAAGGCCAAGGATGGGTCAACGCTGAATATTGGTAGGATCAGGGGCGGTACTGTTGTGAACGTGGTGCCTGGCAAGACAACAATAAGCGGGGAAGTCAGGGCATTTACAAAAAGCAAGATGGATAAGCGGCTTGCCGAAGTAGAGGACGTAGTGAAACATGTCTGCAGGAAAACAGGGTGCACCTATACGTTCACCAAGAAGGTAAAGGAAGGCGCGCCTCCGTTCTCTACTGGAAGAGAGACGCAGATAGCCGCATTGGCCAAGGCTGCCGCAACTTCCTCCGGATTGAAGTTTTCCATGTCCACGGTAAGGGCCACTACTGAATCGAATATACTCAAGCACAAGGGCTTCGCCATTCTTGGTATGTCAAGGGGTGGCAGCATGCCTCATTCGCTAAGCGAAACCATAACAATCCAGGAACTCGAGGCGCTCAAGACGCTGATCGTGGAGACTGCTAGGAATGCCAGTTCGTTTGCATAACAGGAACCGGGAAAGCGCATAAGTGCATTATTATATTTATATGCACTACAACAAAGTTAACAGGGGTCCGTAGCTCAGCTTGGATAGAGCAGCACCGTCCTAAGGTGATGGTCGCGGGTTCAAATTGCCAAGTAGAGCGTGGCATGAAAATCCCGCCGGACCCGTGGTGTTTCGATGGTTGAAAAAGGCGCAAAGGCAAAGAGCAATTCAAAGATAGTGGAGCCAAGCATACTGATCAGGCCGATAAACAGGCTCGGCGGTCTTGACAATATACATGTGGCTCTGCTTGCGTTAGTTGCTATACTCATAGCGCTGCTGCTGCTTGTCTCATACTATAAGCCTGTAGCTATGCCTAACAATTCTACATCAAGTGCGCTTACTACGACCATAGCGTCTAACGCATCACTCCAGACTGTGCGTAATGCGAGCACAATAAAGCATATAGCAGAGCAAATGCTCGCTAGCTACGTGCCTACGAACAGTTCCCTCTCAGTGCTTCCGTTCTACAGCAATGTTTCAGGAATGTCTGAGTCGTACATACCTGCACTGAAGGCATGGTATGTCCAGGTTCCTGCAACAGAACCGGGCAGTTCCACGGTTATCCACATGTCTGCGCTTATAAGCGATACGAACGGAAGCGTGCTGGTACCGTTCCTGCAGATACCAAGGCCGCAGAGGATACTTTCAAACTATGTAGCAAGTGATGGTGTAATCAGGATTTCTGGCCAGCCTGCATGCATTGCAAGTAATTCCACGCAGCTCTACTGGTTCATGGATCCTTACTCTGCCGGGGCGGTGCAGAGTCTCAGGAATGTCACTGCACTGGAGCAGAGATATGGCAGCAGTGTAAACATCTCGCTAGAGATGCTCTTCGGCAGCGCATCTCAGAACATAGCGAGCCAGACCAGCGTGCCAGACGCGCAGGCTCTTGGGCAATACCTCTTCTGCGCTTCACAGCAGCCCCACTTCGCGCAATACGTATCCCTGCTAAACAATGTTTACTCTAACAGCTACATTTCATCCAATGAACTGCAAGGCATAGCAAACACTTCTGGCATGAACCAGACCCAGTTCAATAGCTGCCTCGGAAGCTACCTAAATGCATTCAGCAGGCAGTCGCTTCTTGCAAGTCGCTATAATATAACTGCAAGCCCGTCAATAGTTGTCAATTGCGATACCCTTGCGATACCGCAGACTGTTAACAAGGCACTTTGCTATGCCAACGGATCGTTCTGCTGAAGGGAAGAGGTACTTGATAGCCGGTATAGATACGGGCAAGACCGCTGCAATAGCATGCCTTGATCTGAACGGGCACATGGTATATTCCGCAGCTGAGCGTTTTGCTGGCCTCGAATGGTTCACGAGCAAGCTAAGCTCCACAGGAATACCTGTGATAATAGCAACAGACAAGACCCGCGCCGATACAACAATCTCCAAGCTCGCAGCTATCTTTGACTCGGTGCTCTTCACTCCCAATTCAGATATCAGCGTGAGGAAGAAGAACGAGATAAGGTCTGGAGAGTCAGTGGAAAGCATACATGAGCGCGATGCCCTTGCAGCTGCGCGGTTTGCATACAATGCATACAGGAACAAGCTTGACCAGGCTGAGCGACTTGCGAAGCGCAACAACTTTGGCGATAGCGATAAGCTCAAGGCCATGGTGATATTGAAATACTCGATTCATGATGTAATAACAGACGCGAAGCGCGGAAGAAGGCTAGTCAGATAAAATCCGCTCCAAAAGTTGTGCGAAGCTTTAAATACTCTGCCAGCAAATATCAGATCGAGGCAAAATTCACCAGGCATACTGCAAGGTTCAGGCCTGATGAACCAATAAGGTGATCAAATGAGCGAACTAGATGAGAAACCGGTACAGGGAGCGCCTTCCTCTGAGAATATAGTGCTTATAGGAAAGAAGCCCCCAATGAATTACGTACTTGCCGTGGTCACCCAGTTCAACAACGGGGCAAAGAGCGTCAAGATACGTGCAAGAGGTAATGCCATATCAAGAGCTGTTGATGTGGCCGAGATCTCGCGCAACAGGTTCGTTACGGATGTAAAGGTGAACCATATAGCGATAGCATCAGAGGAGCTCTCGAATGAGGATGGCACAAGGTCAAAGGTAAGCTCGATAGAGATCACCCTTGGAAGGTGAATGCCCTAGAAGTAATGCGCAGACTAGCACTAAGTATTATTCCTGCGGCAGCGCTTATCATTAAGCGTCTTGGCTGACCTGGTGCCTTAGCTCTTTGACTATTGAAGCTGCAGTCACCATGCCTACTACATTCATGTTCTTCATGCTGTCTATTACCGGAAGCCTGGAGAGCTTGCTCCTCACGAGAAGCTGCGCAGCCTTGTCTATTGCCATTGATTTCTCAATGAGCTGAGGACGAAGCATTACCTGCCACGCTTCCTTGTCACTGTTGCCCTTCTCTATTGCTATCTCTCTGGTAAGCAGACCAACTAGCCTGCCTTCCTGGAGTACAGGGGCTACAGATACCCTTGAATGCGCCATAACAATCAGTGCAGTCGAAACCTTTGCAGACCTGTCTACCCCAACTACGTGCTTGTGCATTATGGCAGACACCAGTCTCATGGCCATCATATTCAATGTCAACATCCATATATTATAAAGTTTGCATAATGTAATAATTGAATCGCTGCTTATGGTGTTTGCTTGCAGAACCAATACCGCACCCATTACATAAACGAGCTCTCTCCTGATATGGAAAACCAGCAGGTCAGGCTTGCCGGCTGGGTGCATGAGGTAAGGAATATGGGCAAGATAGTCTTCCTGCTCATAAGGGATCGCACAGGAATAGTTCAGGTAACTGCAAAAGAAGGCGTTGTGCCAGACAGCGTTATCAATGCAATGAACCTTCCAAAGGAGAGTGTCATAAGCGTAAGCGGCACGGTCAAGAAGAACCAGCAGTCAAGGAAAGGTTTTGAGATAGTGCCAAATGAGATAGAGAACCTTAATCCCCTCTCAGCAAGCATACCCTTTGAGACTACAGGGAAAGTTCCTGCAGACCTTGACGTGAGACTGAACTACCGTTACATAGACTTTCGCAGGCTGGAGACAAGCTCAATATTCAAGATACAGTCATCGATACTAAAGGGTTTCCGGGACGCAGCACAGAAAAACGGGTTCATGGAGATAAGGCCGCCGAGCATAGTGGAAGCCGCCACAGAGGGCGGTGCGGATCTCTTCCAGATAGATTATTTTGAGAAGAAGGCATACCTGGCGCAATCACCACAGCTCTACAAGCAGCTCTCTGTGATAGGAGGCATGGACCGTGTCTTCATGGTGGTGCCTGTATTCAGGGCAGAAAAGCACAATACTGTTTACCACCTAAACGAGAGCACGCAGATGGATATAGAGATGGGTTTTGCAGATCACAACGACGCTATAAAAGCCCTCAAGGCCTTCTTCCTTTCAATGCTGAAGTCCGTTGAGAAGAACAATGCCATAGACATGGAGGAGCTTGGCGTAAGCCTTGGGAAGACTTCAGTAAAAGAAATAACATACACACAGGCCCTGAAGAAGCTCTCCGAAAATGGCGTGCATCTGGAATTCGGCCACGACCTGACTAGGGAGGCGGAGGAAGTGCTCTGCAAGACTGTCAGTGATGCGGTTATTGTAAAGGAGTACCCCACCGCGCTGCGCGCATTCTATAGCATGCCCAACCAAAAGAACCCCGAAGTCTCTAACAGCTATGATCTGATATACAAAGGCCTTGAGATATCCAGCGGCGCACAGCGTATACACAATCCCGAAATGCTGCTCAATGCGATTGAGGGCCGCGGTCTCGATCCTAAAAGATTTGTTTTCTACATAGATGCATTCCGGAGGGGTGCTCCGCCGCATGCAGGCTGGAGTATAGGACTGGAACGCCTTACCATGAAGGTTACCGGCAGGAGCAATATACGCGAGTGTGCACTCTTCCCAAGGGATAGGGAGCGCCTGATTCCATGATTATGTGATTGCATGACTAATATCGGCGGAGAAATAAAAGAAATCAGCGTTATAGACATAAAGAAAGGCAATGACGTGCAGGTGATCCTGGGCCATGCTGGGTTCATCAAGACTGTGCTAGACCTCTACGAGGCAATGGTCGGTTCGGTGCCTGACATAAAATTCGGTTTGGCATTCGCAGAAGCAAGCGGCGCATGCCTTGTGCGCATGGAGGGAAACGACGAGACACTGAAGCTGGAGGCGGAGCGCAACATGATGAGGATAGGTGCAGGGCATAGCTTCATAATCCTATTCAAGAATGCATTCCCTATAAACCTGGTCAACGAGCTCAAGAACGTGCAGGAGGTCGTGCACATATACTGCGCAACTGCCAATCCCGTGCAGGTAATAGTCGCAAAGACTGAACAGGGCAACAGCATACTTGGCGTTGTCGACGGATACAAGCCCAAGGGCGTTGAATCCGAAGAAGACATCAGAAAGAGGCTTGCACTGCTGCGCGAGCTTGGCTACAAGAGATGATTGCTTGGCATTCGTCCTTCTGGATGAGAAGAAAGCAAAAGAAGCAATGGAGATCCTCGAAAAGGCATACCCAAATGCGGCGTACTACTTGAGATTCTCAACCCCGATAGACCTTGTCGTTGCGGCAATACTATCTGCGCAGACAAGGGACGAGGTCGTCAATGCCATCACCCCAGATCTCTTCAGGAAGTATAAGACCGCTATGGATTACGCTAATGCTGAGCCGCAAGAGCTGGAAAACCTGATACATGGCGTAAGCTTTGCAGGCAACAAGGCCAGGAATATAATCTCAGCCTGCAAGACAATAGCAGAAAAATACAACGGAAGGGTTCCTGACAAGATGGACGAACTTCTTGATCTTCCAGGAATAGGCAGGAAGACAGCCAACACGATACTAATAAATGCATACAACAAGGTTGAGGGCATACCTGTAGATACTTGGGTAATAAAGCTATCTGGAAGGATAGGCATCTCAATGAGCAAGAAGCCAGACGATATAGAGCAGGACCTCATGAGAATAACTGACAAGAAGCATTGGCACAATGTGGCATACGTAATGAAATCGCACGGGAAGAAGATCTGCCAGTCGCAGATTCCGCTCTGCAGCAAGTGCATAATCAAGGCCATCTGCCCTAAGAATAATGTTACAAAGAGCCTCTAGATTTCATGGACTATATAGCAGATCTGCACATACACTCGAAATATGCAGGCGCGTGCAGCGAGCAGCTCGTCCTGGAAAACCTTGACAAGGCGGGAAGGACGAAGGGTATACGCATCATGGGCACCGGAGACTTCACTCACCCGCTCTGGTTAAATGAGATAAAGGCAAAGCTCTCCGAGATAGGAGACTCAGGGCTTTATCGCATGAAGGAAAATCCTGCAGGCACTATGTTCATGCTTACAAGTGAGGTTTGCGTGATCTTCGGCAGAACCCCGTCTGAACGGGTCAAGAAGGTGCATAACCTCATCTTCGCGCCTAGCATAGAAGTGGCCCTGCAGGTCAACGGGGCGCTCTCTGGAAAGGGGAACCTTGCTTCTGACGGACGGCCTATGTTATCCATGAGCAATGAAGAGCTTGTGGAAACCTTATATGGTATAGACAAGAGGATAATCGTGACTCCGGCGCATAGCTGGACCCCATGGTTTGGTGTACTCGGGACAATGGGCTTCAACTCTATCGAAGAGGCATACGGCGACCAGTCAAAGCACATATACGCGATGGAGACTGGCCTATCAGCAGATCCACCAATGTTCTGGAGGGTCTCATCGCTTGACAGGTATGTTCCAATATCTGGAGGTGACGCGCACTCTCTGGCAAAACTGGGCCGCGAGGCAACAGTGTTCAGTTTTGAGAAGAATCCAACTTACGACGAGCTGATTAGGCAGATAAAGGAGAAAAAATTCAAGATGAACATAGAGTTCTATCCAGAAGAGGGCAAGTACCATTTCGACGGCCACAGGAATTGCAATATATCTATGGGCCCTGAAGAGGCAAAGAAGTACGGGAATATATGCCCCCGGTGCAGGAGGCCACTCACCATAGGCGTGCTTCACAGGTCAGAGGAACTTGCAGACAGGCCTGCTGGATACAAGCCTGAAAACGCCATACCATTCGTACATGCGATACCGCTTCAGGAGGTAATAGCGTATGTCACGAAAAAAGGCGTTGGCACTGCATATGTAAATGCATTATATCAGAGACTAATCGAAGCATTTGGCAACGAATTCGAGGTTCTCCTGAACAGCGATATAACTGGCATTTCCAGGATAGACGCGGAGCTTGCCAAGGCCATAGAGAATGTGCGCGCAGAGCGTGTCAGGATAATCCCCGGATACGACGGCATATTCGGTGTAATAGACATACTCAATCAGATGCAGGAAGAGAAGAAGCATGGCAAGCAGAAGCAGATAAGCGAATTCTAAAAGCGGAGCGTGTCAAAAGACTTTTAAAATCTGGTGTGTAATGTTTTATCATGAAGTTGTATGCCGGAATAGCAGGAACACTGCTTTTCTTTACCCTGATGGTCGTTTCAGTTGGCGCGTACACTACCCAGATAAAGGCACCTGCAGTGCTCTTTAATCAGGATGCAGGCGTTGTCACCACCATAACAGTGAACGTCACTCCAGGCAATGGAAATGTTGCCATAAAGGGCCCGCAAGTAGTCAACGAATCTACGCTCCAGTCTGCGATAACAGCTGCGAGATACGCATCTACTTTTGTTGGAGTTAACGAAACCAGGTATAACTTCATATATACCATATACAATGCATCTAACGTAAGCGGCCCTAGTGGCGGTATGGCAATGACACTCCTTGCTGTAACCGCTCTGCAGCAGAGGCAGCTTCCCAGCAATTTTACCATTACCGGAACAATAAACTCGGCAGGCGAAGCCGGTGAGATAGGCGGAATATACGACAAAGCGCAGGCAGCCTCAAAGGATGGCATGCATTATATCATGGTGCCACAGGTTCCTGGAGGATCATTCGAGCAACAGCTTTACTACCTTGTGCAGCAGCAATTCAACATACCCCTAATAGAGGTTTCTAATGTTTCGCAAGCACTTGGATACGTGTATGGGACTGTCCAGATAAGCCCTGTCAGATACAATGTAAGCGCAAACTATTATGCTAGCACTCTGCCGCAAGCAAACATAACCTGCACTGCATGCAATGCAAGCCTGTTCGGGCAGCTGGCCAACTTCACGCTCAACTACACCAATAGTGCTATAAATTCCATGGGCCCCGAGTTCTCTGCGCTGAAGTCGCAGATGCTATCCCAGGATAACCAATATGCTCTCATAGCCCAAAAGGGTTACCTCTATTCGGGATCAGACCTCTCATTTCTGTTATATACAAATGCATACACATTCCTGAATTCTGAGAACGTTACGCCAGTCTCAGCAAACCTTACTGTTAGCAACGTTAGCTCATATTGCGCATCCCTCACCCCGCCGCCTCTTACCAATCTTAACTATGAATATGTGATAGGCGGCGAACTGCGCCAGTCATGGGGCACCATATACGCAAACCTTGCCAAGCAGCAGCTCAACGCATCGCAGACTTCTGACGGTTTGGTGCTTGCTATAGACGACATTGGAAAGTCCAGTGCATGGTGCAGAGCCGCGCAGGAGATGTACAGCATAGCATCATCTTCTGGGGGCAGCTACGTGGCGCTCTCGCCTACTGTAAAGGATAATGCAACCAAAGCCCTAAATGCAATAAGCAACTATGGGACGTCAACCCTATACTACCAATCAGCACTTGACAATTACAAGGCAGGCAACTACGGCGCATCGCTTTATGCATCTGCATATGCAATGGCATTCTACGGTGGTGCTGCTGCAAGCAGCAACGCTATGGCCGACACAATGTCAAATCTGTCCAAGTACAATTATGGGGTATGGCCAACGCAGTTCGCGCTTCAGGCTCAGTTCTACACAACCGAGGCGAGGCTCACAGGGAACCAGAGTGACAACGTCTCGGCTTACTATGTTGCCGACCTTGCGCGCATTCTCAGCTCATACGACCAGCAGCTCAGCAGCACGTTCGAGTACAATGTCACGGCCCCAACACCTCCTGGAACCGCATCATCTGAGATAACCATGCTCTCGAATCAGATATCGGGGCTCCAGCAGCAGCTACAGAGTCTGTACACGGTTCTGCTGGCAATAATGGTAATACTCTTCGTAGTGCTCTTGCTCTTGATCGCCTCACTCCTAAGGCCGCAAGGGTTCCAGCCAAGGCGGCAACCACAGGTCCATTCAAGAAGGCATGCAAAATGACTGACCCATTCTGCAACGCAGTTGATACCGGCAAGACCAGGTTCTACAGTGCCAAACACTTCATGGTGCTGTACAACATAAGACCTATAACTGCAGGCCACAGCTTGTTCGTGCCTGTAAGGCATGTAGAGCGGATTACTGAGCTCACAGACGAAGAGGCAAAAGGCCTTAATAGGGTCATGAAGGAGGTCATACCTGTACTAATAAGATTCTACGGGTCTGAAGACAATTCATATAACCTCGCAGTGCAGTCTGGGCCGTATTCTGGAAGGACCATAGACCACCTCCATATACACTTGATACCTAGAAAGCCTGATGACAAATACCAGAAGCGGGGAGGCCTCAAGGTTGACATATCAGAGAGCCTTGAAGATCTCGGGCCTGAACACGTAAGGGCAGAGGTTGCACGGCTAAGAAAGCATTTTGGTTACCCGGGCCAAAAAGGCTAGGCACTCAACATCAGCCTTTCGCATCCTCTTCACCGCGTATCTGTTTACGTAGCTCCTTGCGCATATCGATGTCGGCATGTTTCTCAATCTCCTTGCCCGCAGGTCCAACCGTATACGGTATTTCGCATATCCTGCGCAAGTCATCGAGCCTTACCAGATCATCGAAATGCACCGGCTTCCGGCCGGGGAAGTGAACCAGCATTCTACCACCTATCAATATTACTTCCTAAGTGTTACAATGCCTAACGCTGCGCGCAGCTCACACCTGCAATTTCCATATATTACAGTCACAGTCTCACCAAAAGATTCACAGAACAGATTTTCGCCTGAGAGCATATCCAAGCGCACATTTATTAACCTTCCGTCAATCGTCAGATAAGTGGACGTCTATCCACGTCTTGACAAGAGTCATATATAAAACGGAAGGAGCTGGGCAAGGAGTATCGTAACCAGGGCGAGAGCCATTGCCGCCAACGAAAGGTTTCTAGAAAAACTGTAGAATAACCTGCCCCTCATGTAAATGTGCATCATGCCAAGCCATGCAAGCATAATGTCAGTAATTAGTATGAGCACCAGATATGTTGCATTAAGCCTGAACGGCATTATTGCTACAAAGAGGAAGATGCTTATGGCTATTGCAATGAGATATAACACAAACGCAATGAGAGCCGAGCTCCTGACTCCAAATACCTTGGCAAAGCTCCTCACATTCCTTGCTGCCGTGTCCCCCTTGAGGTCACGTATTGTTCCATGTATCTCCCTTGCAATCCCGCCTAGGAAAATCATCGCTGCTACTAAGATAACTGCAGCACCTATGCCCTGACTCTCAACATAACTGCCGTAGATGAATGGGATTGCCATAGAAAACGCTATGTAAGCATTGCCCCAGAAAAGCAGTTCCTTGAGCTTATAGCTGTACAAGAGTGCAAGCCCGCCGAAAACTACGGCTATGACGAACGCGTAGATGTTTATGAATACGCTTGCCAGTATGCCTATTGCCAGGCACGCATAGGTAATCACCAACGCATCGCAGCGCGAGAGCTCTCCAGTCACAAGCGGCCTTTTCTTCTTGTTCGCTCTGTCCACAGCAATGTCGTAATAGTCGTTTATCGCGAACGCTGCCATACTTATGAGGATTGGAGTAACAAGGCTTAGGGCGAATACCTGCGGTGTAGGTATACCGCCTGCCATGAGTTCTGCTGCAACAACTGCTATGACCAGCATAAGGCTGTGTTCTATCCTGGTGAGCCTCAGTATTGCGCCGAGCTTTGACATGCTATTAGAATGCATCAAAAAGCTTAAAAGGGACTTATGCCTTATTCGAGATTGTCCTTATTGCCTGCTCGGCAAGCGCCTGATCAGAAAATGGGCTGGCCCTGTATCCCGCCCTGTTGAGGTTATATGCGAGCATTCCTGCCTGCTGCCCCACTGTATACACTATCTTAGGTTCACATCTCTCAATATACTGAAGCGACTGCCTGAAGTCTGCATGGTCGCTCAGCGGGAATTGCACATCAGTATCGAAGGTAACTACTTTGGCCCATCCTGTAGCGACTGCAGTGAAAATACGCCTCCCGGTTCTTCCCTGCAGTGCCAGTTTCTCTTGAGTGAGCTTCTGCACATTGACTATGCCAACAAAGTTTCCCCTAGGCTGTGCGTCGGTACCTGCCACCTCGTAGTCGAGCCTGACCCCGAAAGAATCATATATGCGATTTACAGTTCCTGTCTTCTCATCTACAACCGGGGCTATGCCTATCTCGTTGAATATCTTAATTAGTTCTTGGGCCTTGCCCATAGAGTAGGCGCCAAAAAGCACAATGCCCCAGTTCAGCTTCTGTTTTACGTAGCATTGTATTGCTGATATTACCTCTGATCGTTCGTCAAATACTACGTTTGGGTTTGGATATGTTGAATCTATTATGAGTATATCGGCTTTGCGTATCTCTATCTCCTCAGACGCGTAGGTCTTCTGCATCAGGTAGTCTCCGGTATATACTACGGAATAGCCACTCAGCTCTGACTCCACGTAGAACTGCCTGGAACCAAGCATATGCCCCGCGCTAAGCAGCCTGGTTCCCGGAAGCGCAGCAGCCATCGCGAACCTCCTGCCCCTGCTCTCAATCAATGCCCTTGTTATCTCGCTTGCAATTGTGCCCTTATTCTTCCTTATGCCGGAAATATGGTCCGAATGCGCATGCGAAACAAAATTAAGGTCAGATTCTGCCTCATGCTTATCCAGGGCAACATAGTGCCCGCCTATGCGCAATCCCATCCAGAGTCGCCCGCAAGGTGATGGGATATTAGCCTTTATATACCTGACCAGCCAAAATTACTATTATCATATTAGGTTGATTTATGGTCGAGAAAGTCATCATACTCGGAGGCGGCCCAGCCGGCCTTTCTGCAGCCATATATACTGCTAGGGAGGGGTTCCAGCCACTTGTAATATCTGGATTTGCTACTGGCGGCCAGCTTATGCTTACAACTCTTGTGGAAAACATACCTGGGTTCCCTGACGGAGTAATGGGCCCTGACTTTGTAATGCAGATGCGCAAGCAGGCGGAGAAGTTTGGAACCAGATTCATAGATTCCAATGCCACTGCCGTGGACCTTAAATCCAGGCCTTTCAAGGTCATTGTGGATGGCAATGTGCACGAGACAGAAACGTTGGTTATAGCTACAGGCGCCAATGCCAAGTGGCTTGGCATAGACTCTGAAAAGGCTTTCATAGGCCATGGTGTATCAAGCTGTGCTACATGCGATGGCGCCCTATTCAGGAACAAAAACGTGATTGTAGTGGGCGGTGGCGATACAGCGATGGAAGATTCTGCATTCCTGACGAGATTTGCAAAAAGCGTTACCATAGTGCACAGGCGCGATTCTTTCAAGGCAAGCAAGATAATGGCCGATCGCGTGCTAAAGAATCCGAAGATTAAGGTAATATGGAACTCTGCCATAATTGAAATAAAGGGAGACGTCTCAGTAAAAAGCGTTAGCATCAGGAACCTGTCCAGCAACGAGATAACGGAAATGCCCATTGATGGGGTATTCGTGGCTATAGGTCATGCGCCCAACACGGAGATCTTCAAGGGTCAGCTCGACCTCAGCCAGAACGGCTATATCTCAACTACCGAAGAAGTGCTTACGGGCATAGAAGGAGTTTATGTGGCTGGAGATGTAGCTGATAGCTTCTATAGACAGGCTGCCACTGCATCAGGCAGCGGAGTCAAGGCAGCGCTACGCGTGCGGGAATACTTCCAGGGAAAAGAGTAACTGTATTGGTATAGATGGATAGAAAAAGCGGGAAACCCCATATCTCAGTTGTCATACCTACGTTGAACGAAGCTCCTAACATGGGGGAGCTCCTCGAAGGCATTAGGCAGGAGCTTGCAGGCACGAGCTACGAGGTAATAATAGTTGATGGCGGCTCAAAGGACAGGACCGTTAGCATAGCAAAGAAGTATAATGTAAGGATACTGTACGACGAGAGCGGGAAAGGTGCTGCACTCATAAAAGGTCTGCGCGCCGCTAGCGGCGAAATACTGGTCTCAATGGATGCTGATCTCTCACACAGACCCAACGAGATGAAATTACTTGTCGATGGAATAGAGATAGGATATGATGTGTGCATGGGCTCGCGGTTCATCGCAGGAGGCGGGACAGATGACATGCCGATTATAAGAGTGCTAGGCAACAAATTCTTCGTATGGCTGGTCAATACGCTTTTCGGTGCCAATTACAGCGATCTGTGCTATGGGTACAGGAGCTTCAAGAGGCAGGCTTTGCATAAACTGAACCTTAAGGAGTGTGGCTTCGGCATAGAGACGGAGATAAGCATAAAAGCCATAAAGGCAGGATTGAGGGTCATGGAGATCCCAAGCATGGAGAAGAAGCGGGTTGCCGGCCAGGCCAAGTTAAGAACCTTCAGGGATGGCTACGTTATATTAAAGACCATAATGCGTAACATGGATAGTTCCAACCGTTGATCACGCTTCACATGCCTTCCTGCGCCTTTCTTGCAGATTTTATTGCAATGACCATGAGGAGCCTTGCGCGCTTCTCATTTACACCTATTGCTGCTGCCTTGCGCACTGCCCCGTTTACTACCTGCGCTTCCCTCTCCTCATCAATCAACGGCAAGCCAAGTTCCCTCTTTGCCTGCCCCAGCGTCGCAGCTACATCCGTGCGTATCTTGAGCATTTCGCGTATTACCGGACTATTGGCTCTCGCTCCCATTCTAAGAAGCTCTATCATAGTCTCGTTGAGGCTGTCTATTCTTTTCCTGCCTTCGTCAAGTACAATTCTCGGATTTCTAACTTGCATCTGGGTCTAGTTAGTTGTGATTCTTGTACTATAAATAGCTTCACTGCTATCTTGCTACACGAACAGGTATGCAAGTACCTTTGCGTCATTTATCATATCACTTATCTTTGCATATTCGTTGGGCCTGTGTGCAACCTCGTCTCCAGTCATCCAAGTTGCAGCTTGCATGCCTTCCTTCCTTGGGAAGGCAGCGCACGTTCCGCCTCCTATCCCTACTAGTTCTGGTTTTATGCCGCGCAAGTCTTCCAATGCCCCCGCAAGCATCTTGACAATTTCTGCATCGCTTGATGTTACCGG
This sequence comes from Microcaldota archaeon, assembly GCA_021804105.1. Classification (GTDB taxonomy): domain Archaea; phylum Micrarchaeota; class Micrarchaeia; order Micrarchaeales; family CABMGC01; genus JAKAVK01. The sequence continues at coordinate 21,425 of JAJZKP010000013.1, forward strand.
TGCAGGATCCTCCCGGTTTACCACATCTATTGCTATCTTGACATCTCTAAATTCGACAGAAGACGCAACCGACTTCACGTCATCCATAACTTCATCAAGCTTATATTCCGGAAGCACACGCGAGTCTATGTACGCGACTTCCCTGCCTGGAAGTATGTTTATGCTATCCACATTCTTTTCGTGCTTCGTCATTTCAAACGTGGAGTATACAGGCCGGAAGAGCCTATTCTCTTTTGTATACTTATTATGCAGTAGTTCATCCACCTTGTCAAGAAATCTCACCATGTACCTGAATGCATTCTTGCCCTCAGCAGGAGTGCTGGCGTGAGCCTGCTTCCCGTCCACAGTTATCTTCAGCCAGAGCATGCCTTTCTCGCCTATCTCTATTGCGCTACCGTCAGTGGTACACCAGTCTGGCACTACAAACATGTCGCCCTTGGCGAAAATGCCTTCAAGCATCAACTTCTGCATGCCATACGCGCTCCCTTCCTCTTCGTTTGCAGCAAGCACAAGCCCGTAATTATACTTTAATTCGGTTCCAGAATCCTTTAATGCCCTCATTGCATACATGCCTGATATGACTGCCTGGCCATCATCGTTTGTCCCCCTGCCATAAATCATGTCCCCATCTATGTGAGCTTTGAAGGGATCTGTACTCCATAACGAGATATCGCCTTCAGCTACGGTGTCTATATGTGCAACTATCCATATGGTGCGCTTGCACTTGCCTATACTGGCAACCAGGCTGGGCCTCTCGGTTCCTGTGTCATCTTTGTAGCTATAACTTCTTGCCTGTATCCCCCATCCTTTCAATACTGACTCAAGGTATTCCGCCCTGTCAGACTCCCCTCTCCCTCCGCTTTTTGCAGACACGGCCTTTATCGAGATCATCTCTGATAAAGTATCGATCATGTCTGCCCTTAAGGAGTCTATAGCATATGATATCTTGTCGAAACCCTTCTTCATGGAAACACCGCTACAGCATAAACACATATCAATCTATATAAAGGCGATTACCATAATAAATGCATGGCAACAGTACGGAAAAGCGTGTCCAAAGACAGTGATGAAGAAGAGATAGAGGACGTGAACGAGACAAAGAAAACACATCAAAGATCTTCACTCTCAGAACCAGTAAACCTCGCAGAACCCCTATTCTTTTGGGTAATAGTACTGCTGCTGGCCCTGTTCGCCAGATTCGTGACAACCTATACAAATGCATTTCCAGCAGGAAGCCCGATACACGGCTTCCTAGTGAGCGTATCGAACTTCTTCCTTTTTAGTTCCGGCACTCTTATACTTCCGCTTATAGTGGGTGCGGTGATAGGCGCAGAAATCGGATTACGCGCACAATCTGTGCGCGGGGCACTGAAAGCAGGGCTTATTAATGGGGTGTACTCTGCCATAATATACGTAATAGCTATAGCTATAATATACGAGATACTTGCGTATGCACTTCCAGCATCGAACGTTACGCTATCATTTCTCGTAAACAACCTGGTAGTGCCGCAGGTTCTGATTGTGCTGGCCCTTGTGGAGATATTCGCTGCACTCTCAAACGGAAGGAAGGTTTGAATAAAAGTTGTTTACCTAAAGCAATCCATTAGCAAGCATTACTTGTCTAGCTGGCAAGGTTCAGCAAGAAAGCCAGGTATCCTAGCATATAACCGTGAGGTTATGGCATGCAGAATACCTGTCGCGTAACTCCGTGCGTAAGGCATATATCTTGCCAAGCGTTGCACCTTGGCATCGAAGCTCCGATAACTTTATCAATGCTGCTATTGTACATATACGTGTGTGTTGAAATGGCTCTAAAACAGCATTCAAGATATGCTATCTATGCAGGAGTAACATGCACCCTCGTTATCATAGCCTTATTCTATGCTGTTGCCGTTTCCTACAATGTGAACTCGGGTATGGAAGCATGCGTCGGATGCGGCAACCTTGCCTTTTCCAGCAACTCGCAGAATCAATTCACGATAACACTAAGTGTGGCAAACTCAACGCAGCCTGCAAACGGCCAACTTGACCTTCTCACCGCAACCGTCTATTTCCTTGGCGCGCCATACCAGGGCGCAACCGTCAACTTCACTTCGCCGCAATCGTTCCCCAAGATACAGCCATTGAAGG
>JAJZKP010000027.1 GCA_021804105.1 Microcaldota archaeon
AGGCACGCTGCCACCTGACCTTATTATAATAATGTTGTTTACCGGGGTCTTAAGGCTCACCAGCATGCTGCCATTCCTTAAGTATGGCATATCCCTCTCCAAGTTGGTGCTGTTTATGACCACGCTGCCATTAACCTGCTTTACCACCCAGTCACCGCCTCCATAGCCCGATGCACCCACAGAGTATCCCTGCAGAATGCCATTGTTTCCCAACATGCTGTTCGTAAACACGTCTCCATTCTCCCCAAGCACGACACCGTAAACAATTACATTGCCAGGCCCGCCATTATATAAGGAAACATCCAGCATTGTCGAATTGCCATGTTGTTGGAGTTTCGCACTTTTTACCGTTATGTTCGCCTCCCTCCCAAAGAATGCATCTGAGTATCCGCTCCTAAGCGGGTACCTTGCGTGCATGTACACCAGGCTGTTTATGCCAGATCCGCTCAATCCTGCCGGGGAGGGCATCAATGCAGCCCTGGCCGATGGCAGCAGCAGGAACGAAGTCGAATTCATCATGTTCTGTTCTATGACTACTGGGGAGAGCTCAAGCAGCACCCCCGTAGTAGAATTGAACGACCGGTTTGACTGTACCATCGCATATATGTTGTCTTCTGCAAGGCTCACAGGGTGAGTCGAGTTGTTTATCACTATGCTCGCAGAGCTTATGTTGAACCTTATCGTGTTTATTGAAGAGCCCGAAGGTATTCTTGCTGATCCAATAACCTCGCTCTCATTGATCAATCCCATAAGATCAAGAGATCCGTTCGCGTTTACAGGCATCCAATAAGACCCTGCCTTGCCAACTACATGCACGCTGAGGGACGTGTAATTTATATAAAGTGCCTGCGTTCCGTACGGCACCTGTGGAGGGTCCGTTATGCTTATGGGCACGTATATCGAATTGCCGATAAGATAAAGGTATCCCATTGCCGTAAGGAGTACTGCAACCATTATTATGCCGGATCTCCAAGCGGTGCTCCTGCTCATAATGGGCGGATGCACCTGCCTGTCCTCGGCCTTGGCGGCAACCACGCGATAGTGCTTCCATTTCGGCGCGAATGTCCTGTCCCGTGCCTCTATGATACCTGCATTCTCCAAGTCATGCAGGTGCTTGCTGACTGTGGAAGGCGCAAGGCCCAGCGCCTCGCTGATTCCACTAAGGTTAGTCTTTCCCTCGGGTATCAGCTTAAGTATCTTCTCCTTAGTACTCCCATGCTTGCTCATAAAACTCTTACCAGGCCTGATATTATTTGCTGCAGAGATTTTAATAAACGTTTCCGACGTTTCGCTTTTATTTCGTTTTTAGGCTACCATAGCTATATACCGCATTACGTTCCCTCTTCAATGTGCCACTCATGAATACTATTAAATACAACTGTGCCATCTGCTGCTGCAAGATTGTTGGAGATCCGGTTGGTCTTTGCTTCCTTTGTAATAGCAGATCCCGTAACTATTGGCATAATAGGGTATGGCAGGAATTCACCCTGCATGGAAAACCCTGTAACTGGGCAATTCGGTATTTTGCTAATATAGACGAATACGAATCGTCTGCATGCATGTTAAAAACTTATGTGGGCAAATACTATCATGTCTAATTATTCTGTGCAGGTTAAGAACCTGGAAAAGATATACCGTTCCGGAGCAGTGACGGTAAGGGCACTTGAAGGCGTCTCGTTTACCCTCAAGGAAGGAGATTTTGCAGCCATAGTCGGGCCCTCAGGCAGCGGAAAGTCAACACTGATGAATATACTTGGCACCATAGATAGGCCTACCGCAGGCGAAGTTTACATAGACGGCATGGCAACATCAAAAATGAATAATGATCAGCTTGCTGCTTTCAGGAACAAGAAACTAGGTTTCATTTTCCAGGCGTACAACTTAATTGTCGGGTTGAGTGCCGAGAAGAACGTGGAACTGCCATTGATGATAGGGCCTCAGCCACCATCGGAGAGGACCGAGAAGGCCGACAGGCTTCTCTCAAGCCTAGGACTCGCAGCCCGGCTTAAGATGAAGCCCACACGGCTTAGCGGCGGAGAGCAACAGAGGGTGGCAATAGCGCGTGCACTTGTCAATGACCCTACATTGATACTTGCCGACGAGCCCACGGGAAATCTTGATACAAAGTCGGGCGATGAGGTAATAAAGCTGCTCAAACAGATAAGCAAGGAGAAGAATGTCACTATAGTGATGGTAACCCACAATCTTGATATTACGAAGCATTGCGATAAGATAATACACATACGCGATGGCAGAATGGAAAGACAAGAGGTAATGAAATAAAGACAAACATCTTAATTGCGGCAATATTTATGCTACTGGTTTCTGCAACAGCTGTCTATGCAGGCACAGGCGGTCCGGCACCAGTTCCTGCTCCTCCTGGATACAATCTCACTACAAACGCAACAGCACTCTGCCGCGGCCAGACAAACTACATACCAATAACAATAACCAACCACGGAACAGGGGACATAGGATCAATGCAAGATACCACGCTCGGCCTTGTTACAACCCGCGGCATGCTTGCAAGTACACTAGACATAGGCACAGTGCCAGCGAATACTGCCAAGACATACAAGTTCCCTGTTTTCGTTGATGCAAATGCATCACTCTATATCCCTACCGGCATAACCATAAATTATTTCTATTATGAAGTATACACGGACAGCGAAGTGCAGAACATGAGTTTTACCACGCGCGCATGTGTGGAGCCTATCACGGCAACAATCTCCCCAAAAATAATCACTGCGGGGGCAATAGAGAATCTTACCCTCAACATAACAAACGCGGGCCCATATACCCTTAACGCGCTTTCTGTATCCCTCAATGTACCTGCATCCGATGCAGCGCTGCTTGGCAACCAACCAATAGAAATAAACTCCATAAGACCGCATAGCTCGATGATATTGAGCCAGCAGGTATACGTCTCAAAGAACGCATCGCAGAGCTTCCCTGCAAATCTAACCATAGACTATTACAACGGCACGGCCCTGAGCCAGGCCTGGAATGACACGCAGCTATTGACAACTGGCATAATAAACATAACTTCGTCGAGCCTCACGCTCTCCCCCACAGTGCCGTCTCCAGGAAGCATATTCTCAATATCATTAGTATTAACCAACACCGGCTCGTCCGGAGCTTCCGCCGTGACAGCTGCAATAGTTCCAACAAACGGCATTTCAGCATACGGCGGCAATTCCGTGTTCATCGGCAGCGTCGGCGCAGACAGCCAAGTCCCGGTTACTCTCTCCGCCACAACAGACCCGTCGATGCATAACGGCGTATACCAGATCCCTATCCAGATAAACTACCTGAACGGGCTGCGGCAGAACGTGAGCCAGAGCATAACGGTTCCAGTGCAGATTCTTGCATCAAACGCGATAAACGTTACCGCTATAAGGAGTCGCGCATCGGGAGGTAGCGGTCTTCTTGTACTGGTGCTCATAATAATCATAATAGTACTTCTGGTCTTATACTACAGGGAGAGGAAGAAAATCAGCAGGCATATGAAATGAGGTTAAATGACCTTCTCTGGCTGAGCTACAACGATTTGACGGAGAAGAAGGTGCGGACAGTACTTACCATCCTAATGGTAATGATAGGTGTTGCGTCTATCGTTGCACTCACATCGCTGACTGCAGGCATCAGCGCAAGCGTCCAGAATTCCCTTAATACCCTGGGCCCAACTTCTATAATACTCTCCAGCCCCAAGGGATTCACTGTTACCGACACCGCAGAGCTATCGTCTCTCCCCAACGTAAGTGCAGTAATACCAGTGCTGGAAGGCTCCGGGTATGTGCTAGCAAACGGGCAGAACACATCAGTGACTATAGTAGGCATATCTACCACCGATCTTTCCGAGCTCCTGAATGGGGTCAACCTATATGCAGGATCGCTCTACCAAGATTCGATATCCACGCTTGCTGTGGTTGGGCAGAACGTGGCCTTTCCCTCTTCCCTTGCAGGAGGACAGAACCTGAGGGTCGGGTACCCCGCGACGCTCTATACCGTATCTGGGAGAAGTGCCACTGGAACTACGATATCCATAGTAGGCATACTCCAGCCATATTCAAGCCTAATAGTGCCTATCGATACAGCAGTCATAATGTCGATGCCTGCTGCTGAGCTGCTCCTGCACAGATCCTCGTACAGCACAATACTGGTCAAGGCCACAAACACATCCACAGTAGCTGGCGTTGCGCAGCAGATAACCAACATCTACGGAAGTTCGGTAACTGTCACCACCACGCAGGAAATAGCACAAACGGCATCATCAATTATAGGATCCATAACCATTCTCCTGGTGATAATCGCCGGGATATCGCTGCTTGTAGCTGCGATAGGGATAATGAACATAATGCTTATCTCAGTATATGAGAGAACCCACGACATCGGCATATTAAAGTCGATAGGCTTCAAGAACCACCATATACTGTTGATATTCCTTACACAGGCACTTATAATCGGCGTTGCAGGAGGCATTGTGGGGATCACGGTAGGAGCCGGAGGCGCATACGGGCTCTCCTTCCTTGCTTCGCATGCATCATCCTCAAGCACCACAGCCCCAACACCTGCAGGAAATGCACCGCCTGCGAGGGGCGGCGGCGTTGCCTTTGGAGGAGGCAGGGCAGGCGCCGCTAGCGCATCTTCCAGTTCATCATCGATATCATTCTCGCCCGTCTTCAGCCCCGAAACCATCTTATTAGCCATCTTAGTTGCAGTGGTTGTAAGCGCAATAGCTGGCGTGTATCCTGCATGGCGCGCGTCAAAACTTGAGCCTATAGAGGCACTTAGGCAGCTATGACCATCCCAGATATAAACGTGAAGATGCAGATTTATAGTGCAAAGCCGCTTCACCACAACTAATAAATACGTTGAGAATCAATATGAATTACATATTCCTATAAGAATTAGAGTATCTTCTCGGATATCCAATTCCTGGAACAATAAAGGTGTAAAATTGCCAAAACCAATGCATAGGTCAAGCAGTTTCAGGCGCTTGGACAGGGTAACACCAAGCAAGAGACACGTCATACATTACGAGAGGCGCGGAGGGTCCCTGCCCCATTGCGCAATATGCAGGAAAGAGCTCAACGGCATCTCGTCACAGAGGGGCAAGGCCAAGAGCAGGAAGTCCAATTCCCGTCTTTTCGGAGGGGTCCTCTGCTCGGCATGCTCCAGCAATGTAATAAAGCTGGCCAGCAGGATAGAGCATGGAGAGATGCGCGTAAATGACATAGGCATAAGAGAGCGCAATTACGTGCTCCAGATGATCTCCCACTGAAGGCAAGTCTCATGAAAGCCATAATTATCTCCGGCATGCCTGCAGCAGGCAAGACCACCGTAGCCTGGATACTTTCAGGAAAGCTCGGAGTTCCCGTAATAGGCGGCGGAGAGATACTCAAGGAGATGGCCATCGACAGGGGATACAAGCCTGGCGGAGAGAGTTGGTGGGACACACCCGACGGGATAAAGTTCCTGAGGGAAAGGGAGACAAACCCCGGATTCGACAAGGAAGTCGATGCGAGGCTTGAAGAGAAGATAAGGCACGGCAACATAGTAGTCACAAGTTATACCGCGCCATGGCTCTCCAAGGACGGCTTCAAGGTATGGCTCGACGCAGGAGAGAAGAACCGCGCCGAAAGGATGGCAAAGAGGGACGGTTCTGATATAGCGCAGACAATAAGCACAACCAAGATAAGAGATGACGAGAACTATAGGCTCTACAAGAAGCTGTACAACATGGAGTTTGGAAAGGACAAGGTCCCATTTGACCTGATAATAGACACTAACAATATCAACGCAGGGCAGGTTGCTGACAAGATAATACAAAAACTGAAGGAGCTCAAGTTGATTGACGCTTAAATAAGGTGAAGATATGGCATTGGTTG
>JAJZKP010000028.1 GCA_021804105.1 Microcaldota archaeon
TTAGTATCAGATTTGAGGTACGGGTCCGGGAGGATTGAAGCGGCCAATGCATCCTCGGTGGGGGCGTAGTATGCAGTGCAAAAAGAAGCCTCTTCGTGTTTGCCCATTTCCATCCAACCCGAACCCGCGGTATACATTATGGATCGCCTTTTATTTAAGATTCGCCTATGCGGTAGCAGATTTCGATTGCGTATCTATTGCTCTATTGCAGATATTTTCATGAAATAACCATATATCCTTACGTTGCATGATGCAGATTGCAACGTAAGCATGCATTAATATACAATACGGTAAGTATATTATCAATATGCACGATATCCCAAAGAAGGTATCGACCACATTCGGCAGGCTTAGGGCAGAATCCAAGGAGCGCCTAGTACTGAAAATGATACACGGCAAATATTACTTATACAAGGAGCATGGGATATGGCTCAAGGAGAAGCGCAGGACAAAGACCATCTCAGAGTATGTAGGCAAGATAAGCGCAAACGGCCTGTATATCAAAAGGAAGCTATCTGCAAAGGACGATTTGGAAAATGCGGTCAATCTGATCTCGGTCCACGGCGGGGAGATCATATGGCACGAAAACGGCGAGAGCCATGGGGAGATTCAAGCACGACAGCCGCGGATTTCAAAAGGCACAGACCTGAAGCTGCTCACGGCATTGAGCATGAATTCGCGCCTGAATTCGTCGGAATTGGCACCGCTGGCGGGCCTTAGCGAGAAGGCAGCATACTTAAGGACCAAGGCTTTGGAGAATGACCTTGGAATAGGATATATCCTAGAAATCAATACGGAGAAACTGGGCTACACCAACTACCTCCTTCTTGTCAAGTTCGAGGGCAAGACTCCTGCTGCAAATGATGTAAAGAGAGCCTTCGCAAATGAGCCCAGGATACAGTTTGCCGCAGTTACAAAAGGAGAGTATGACCTGGTGGCCTACCTTCTAGACGTGGACTACGTGAGTGCCATCGACAACTTCAGGGCGCTGATACTCAAGACGGGCCTCGCTAAGTACCGTGCGAAATGGAACTTGATACCGTTCGCACAGACCTACTCGTTCGTGCCTCTCAGAAGAGAATTCATAGAGGATGTGATCAGGACAAAAAGATGGAGACGGGGCAGGGAAAGCACAAGCCCGAAGCAGGACGAGATCCTCAACAGGGAATTTATCGTCCTTAAGGAACTGAATGAAAACAGCACAGAAAGCTTCTCAAGGATAGATAGAAGATACGGACTGAACAGGGGCACGTCCAGATATGCCTACAGCAGCCTGAAGGCCCAGGGCATAATAGTACGGCCCACAATCTCTATCACAAATCTGCGCATGAAGTATATCGGCATGATCCAGATAATGGATATCGACGAGAAGACAGTTGAGGAGAACAGGCACAAGTCGCTGGCCGACCTTATAGAATACGGGAAGCTAACAAACAAGTACTGCCTCTCTGGGAATATAGGCATTCCCGACGGGGCGATAAGGTTCCTGCCAGTATTCAACGACGGCTACCTGGACGATGTCACGAAGACCCTAGAGAAGGAGCTTGCCGGAAGCAGCGTACGCAACCTCATAGTGACCGACATCCTGGTGGGTTCCCTATGCTACAGGAGATTCGACAACGATTATTCACGACAATACAAACTGCTGGTAGGATTAGGAAAAGCCGTGGCGAGAAAGCCCGCAAGCTACGGCTAATTGGATCTGAAGGTACCTAGTAGCAATCAGACATGATGTCACCTCACTAAACAGCTATTCTCAACTTCCATTTAAAAACATTATGTATGCAATTAGGCATTAGTGGTACCGCATGGCCGACAAGAGCGATGCTTATGGCCAGGAGATATGGCACTCCTATAAGGGGGAGCGAAGCTTCGAGGTCGTGGAACGGGAAGACGGCTACGTGAACGTCTCGCGCGGTGCAGACTCGTATCTCTCCGATTACGGCGGCTGGGGAAGGCACGAGAAGGAGGCAATAAAGTACGCAAAGGGGAGATGCCTTGACCTAGGCTGCGGCGCGGGCCGCATCCTCCTGTACCTGCAGCGGAAAAAGCTTTACGCAGTGGGCATAGACTCATCGCCGCTCGCAATAAAGGTCTGCAGACTCAGGGGAGCGAAGCAGGCAAGGATAATGGACATCGGCGACATCGGCATGCTCCGGGGCAGACCGTTCGATACGGTACTGATGTTTGGCAACAACTTCGGGCTGTTCGGCAGCAGGGCGAAGGCCCTGGGGCTTCTCAGGAAGCTATACGGGATAACATCAAGCGTCGCGGTCATTATCGCGGAGACGCGTGATCCGTACCTTACCAGCAATCCAGTGCACTTCAAGTACCATGCGTGGAACAGGAAACGTGGCAGGATGCCGGGCCAGCTGCGCATAAGGGTGAGGTTCATGCAGTACGCGACACCATGGTACGATTATCTCCTTGTCTCCAAGCGCGAGATGAAAGGAATGCTAAAAGGGACGGGATGGAAGGTCAAGAGATTCATCGATGCCGAAGGCCACAAGGAGAACGGCCAGTACATCGCAATAATAACTAAAGTCGCCGGCCCTTCGGTTGGCTAGACCACGATTACGTCATGCACGCCTCCTGTCGCGCTTTTCAGTATCCTCAGGATCTCGTCCTCAGTGAGTATGTCCTCTGGGAGAAGCTTGAGGGCGTCGAAATAACCAGCGGGATAGTCACCGATAACATAACAGGAAGCATTTGCATGAGACGTTTCGACAACGAGTACTCATACTACTACAATGATCTTGTAACAGAGAAGAAGATACCCTATAAGTCAAGGGTCGATTATGAAAACAGGCTTCCACACAAAGGAATATAGAAGCATCCTGGCAACAAGTCTTATATCCAGCATGCCGTTAGACTTCAACGTGCCATTCAGACACGAAACGTATTCGCTTTATGGACCTTGTAAGAACTGCATTACCTCACCACATTTATATCGCAATGTGCCTTTTTAAGCCTTTTCCTTAGACTCAGGATTTCAGGTTTGGAAGCTTATAGGAATGCCGCATAGGAACTACCGACTCGCATTAAGTACCATTAAGGGCTTTGCCAAAAGCACATGCACACATCTCTCTAAGGGGTCTGCCAGAACTGCAGTGCCGCATGACATCTTATCACAAGATGTCTTTCAAGTCTTCCCTCGATGTTCGGAACTTCCCGCCATGTGCGTTATATCGATTGTGCTCCCCTTCGTCATGCCGTACTTCTCCACTGTGCCGGCAGGGAACTCTATGACATACAGCGACCTCTCTGTGGGCTCGAATATCTTGAAGTCTGTCAGGGACCTGCGCGGAGGAGCTCTCTCCTCTAAGTGCACAATCCTGCCTCGGGCATCAAGCCAGATGATGTCCAGGCTGATAGTGGTGTTCAGCATCCAAATTATGTGCGGCTCAAGTTTCTTGTAAACGAATACTATGCCTCGGTCTCTGGGCAGCTCCTTCCTGAACGAGAGGCCCAACTGCATCTTCTCCCGAGTGTCGGCCATCTCCACGCCGAACTCCCTGCCCCTGTAGCTGATGCTGGTATGCCTGAAGGAGATGGTCCGGTAGTAGACCATTAGCTTGAGCGTGCGCCTCGCTAGGAACCAGAAGCCGTACTTCTTCATGATAGGGATGTGATGTAAGAATATAAAATTATTGGGCACTCGCCGCAGCTTGCAGGCTCTGCGTTGGCTCGCTGTCTGATGCTCAGTGCAACGAGTTCTAAAGTTATATCTCAATAGCAGCATCTGCGTTAACTCCAGAATGCAAGAATTCTATCCCTATTCCACTACGCCGTTTCTTTGCTTTTCTAAATGCCTGTATGGTGTTTGGCGGAGGGGAGATTTGAACACCCGACCTCTAGATTTCTTAGCAGTCATCGCAAAAAGCTCCTCACTCATAAAGCTGGGCTTATGAGTCTAGCGCTCTAACCAGGCTGAGCTACTCCGCCGCATTATCTCCTTGCCATCATGCCTATTTATTATTATCTCAGGGGCTCAGAGTACGCTTAGGGATACAGCACTTATGACCATTATGCAGAGCCCGAGGAGCTGCATCCCGGTCAACTTCTCCTTGTAAAGCAGGAAACCGCAGAATGCGATGAACATGGGTGAGAGGGCAAGCATAGCGCCCCCAAGGGCAAGCACATTGGTGTTCAGCGTTATCCCGAAGATCGTGTCTCCAGTAGCGTCGGCAAGCGCGGCTATTATTGCAAGTATTATCAGGATGAGGAACGTGCGGTTCCTCTTCATTTTGCCTGCCGCCCAGCGCATGTTTATTACAGAGCGCCTGTCGCTTGCGAAGTATACTACAGCGCCAGTCACGGCAGTGATCCTGGAGAGCAGGATCGGTAGTGCGTAGGTATGGCCCCACCTGACTGCATAAGTCATGGCTAGCCAGTACGCTATCCAACATGCATTGGACAACAAGGCCGGTAGAAGCCTGCGGTTCAGCCTGAGCCTTTCCGTGGTGAGTATCAGGAAGGCGCCGGCAAAGACAGCTATTATGCTAACTGTCTGTAGCACACTGATTGCTTCGCCTAGCACTGCAATACCAAAGATTACGAAGGCGGCAGGCTGGACTTCTCCAAGAGGAGCAACGTTACTAAGCTTCTCTGTGCGCAGCGCTATGTATCCGAGTGCGAATCCAAGTGGCAGGGCAAGGCCTGCGGCAAGGGAAAGCAACAGACTGTCTATGGGCAGGGAATATGTGCCTATAAGCAGTGTGGCTGCGAGCGCGGGGATGATTCCTAGTACAACCATGAAAAGAGTCACGGTATGCGTGCCTAGGCCCCTTACCATCCTCTTGGAGATGCTGTTTGATATTATCCAGAACATGACGGCAACTATGGCAGCTGCCACTCCTAGAAGTACCAATCAATCACGGGGAATAGGATATATGCTACCGGCGTTATAAATATTAGCTATGTGGCCCTATTGCCAGGGTTGCTGTTCGACAGGCAAAGCTGCTATCTGACTGAACGTTTCCGATATTAGAAAAGGAGCTTTTGCCTTTTTGGCTAGAGTACACTGAGAACGAAGGCACCGGCAAACATGGCGGCAAGCCCAAGGAATTGCACCCTGGTGAGCTTCTCTTTGTAGAAAAGGAACCCGAAGAAGGAGACAACCATGGGTTGAAGGGCAACAAGCGCAGCACCTATGACTAGCACAGAGCTCCCTATGGTTATACCGAATACAGTATCGCCCACAGCATCCGAGAATGATGCTATTATGGTAAGCACGACAAGAACCATAACCGTTCTGCTGGTCTTGAGCTTCTTCCCCAGAAGTTTTAAGTCTGATACCGCATTCCTATTTCTTAAAAGGAAGACGATAGCAAAGGGTATGCCCACGACCCTAGATATAAGTATTGGGAGGGCAAACGTGCCTGCACTATGTATTGAATATGTCATGATTATCCAGTATATGGTCCATGACACTGCACCTATGACTGCTGGGACCATCATTTTGTTCAGCCTCAGTTTTTCCGTAGTTATTATCATTGCAGCACCGGCAAATACCACGGCCATGCCTACAAGCTGGATCTCGTTGATAGTCTGTCCCAGAACGAGAATTCCAAAGAGTACGAACACCACAGGATATATCTCGCTCACTGCTATCACGCTTGATAGATGCTCTGTGGTCAGGGCCTTAAAAGTAGATATGAAACCAAGGCTCAGGAATAGTCCGGCAAGAACTGCTAGGAGTGTTCCTGCCATCGGGATAGAGTACGCCCCCACTGCAACTGTGCCTATTGCTATAGGCACTATGCTCACTGCAAGGTATAGGAATGTTACAAGGTTTGCGCCAAGCCCCCTGCTTATCTTCTTTGAGATGGTACTCGCTATTGTCCAGAAGATTA
>JAJZKP010000014.1 GCA_021804105.1 Microcaldota archaeon
TTTCCCTCCAGCAGGCCGCTCTCCACTGCGAGCTCCTGCGGTGGCGTGAGTCTCTCTATGCCCTGCCTCAGCGCCGCTTCTATAAAATCTGCAGGGACCCTGTCCCTTAACTCTTCTATCTTCATTTCCTCAGAAATAGATTGCCATAGCAGTCTTTTATCACTTGCCTTGCATAGTACCTTCAAATCACTGCGCGGCTCTGGTCCTGCCCGTTGGCATGCGTTCCTGGCAGCATAGGTGCAAGAAAAAGAACAGGCAGATAATCAGGACATGTCGATTGTGTCTTCCTGGTATCCGAGCTGGAGCAGGGCCTTCTTAGCTGCGTCTTTGTGGTCTCCCTGCAACTCTATCATGCCGTTCTTGTATGTGCCGCCGCAGGCCAGTATCCTCTTCAGCTCCTTTGCTGTCCTCTCCATCTCCTCCCCAGACAGGCCGGAAACAACAGTCATGTATTTCCTGAACTTCTTTCTCTCCTTGTATATCTTGATTCTCCTATTGGTCTCCCTGTCAAGGACTTCGCATACGCAGATTTCCTTGGGCAGACCGCACTTCGGGCACATCTCTGGCATTAGGATGCGACACCTCTCTCCCTAAGCAAGGTCTGGATCTGGGCTATTGTCCTCCTCACTTCCCTTATCTTTGCCCCTTTCTTGCTTGCTACTCCCGTTGAAGCGATCTTCCTCCTCTCTATTCCGCTCTCAAGCCTAAGCTCGCCTAGCCTGACCTGAAGCGCCTCAGTTGATAATCCTCGCAATTCCTTTATCTTCATAATATACACTTATTCCTCTCTCCTCATATATAAACTCTAACGTAGTTACCTGGGCATCATCGTGTCCCTTCCGCTTCCTACAGACATGATGCTCTTCGGCAGTTCCAGCTTCTTGGTCTTCATGTGTGGGAAGACCGTGCCAGGTTGGACTATCCTGACCTGCAGGCCTATGGCACCATACTTCGGATACGACGTTACCTTGGCCTCATCAACGAGTTTTGTCACATTGCCTGCCTTCGGCAGGTATCCAAGCCTGACTTTCATCTGCTTTGCACGCGCGCCTTTCGCAGCAAGCTTTCCCGTGGCTACTATCTCGGCCCCTAGGGCGCCATTGTTCATTATCTCCTTTATCATCGAGTGCAGCAATCTCCTTGCATTCATTCCTCTCTCTAGAGAGTTTGCTATGTAACGCGCTACGAGCCTAGGCTCAAGCCTCTGGTTCTTGACCTCGGCAACGCTTATCTGTGGATTGTCTACCTTGAAACGCTTCTTCATACTCTCGGTTATCGCATCAATGGTCTCGCCGCCCCTGCCTATGACCCTCCCCGGATTCGTTACGTATGTAGTTATCCTTGTTATCACTGGTGTCTTCTGTATCTCTACCCTGGAGAACCCTGCCCTCATAAGCTCCTTCTCCAAATACTTTGAGATCCTGTACTTGATCATCAAGTCCTCTACGAATTTTCTCTCAACTACCATAGCATCATTCCGTTACCTTTGCCTTTTCCTTCTCAGCCGGCTTTTCCTGCTTCTTGGGCTTCACAGCCTTCGGTTCCTTCTTTCCTGTAGCGCTTGCCCTCTTCTCCCTTCGCTTTATAAAGTATCTCATGTTTTCAGTGACTCCCTTCTCATCTCCATTGCCAAGAGCTATCTCCAACTTCGCATACTCTATGTCGCTGTGGTTTATCGCTCCCCTGCCGTACATACCGCGTCCCCAGCTTATACTTCCTTTCGACGGATATCTCCTCTCGATCCTTGTCTTGTTCGCAGACGAATGAACTATTAACATCTCCTCCCCGTCAAGTCCCTTGTTCTTCGCGTTGCCTATTGCATTGAGTATAGCAAGCCTTACTTCCTTTGCTGCTTTTACCGGATATCTGCCTTTCCTGCCGCCGAGCTCATGCCTCGCGCCCATGTGCTTAGAATATCTCTTGTAAGGTACCGGCATTTCCATTGTTATTATGCCATCCAGGGTGTCAAGGGCCCTTCCCGCCCTCTGGTACCTAATAGCATCGCACACAGCAACAAGATCCTTGAAGCTCACGTTCATGTCGTAGCGCTGCGCAAATACTAAGCCTTCCCTGTCTTGGTTGAACGAGTACTTCATCATTTCACCGCTAGGAACTTGCTGCCACGCGTTGCCCTGATACCAGGCGCAGAGTGCTGTACGTGCTTTGTGGAAAATGAATATTCCCCGAGCCTGTGTCCGAGCATCTCTGGCCTTATCTCTATCTCCTTGTATTCCTTTCCGTTGTGCACTGCAAGTCGCATGCCTAGCCATGATGGCAATATGACCGCTTCCCTGACCCTTGTCCGTATCGGGCCTGTGCTTCCATTCTTCATTGCATCATCAACTTCTGCCACCAAAGCCTTGTACTGCATGCCCATGCGCTTGACTGCGCGCCTCTGCCTTGAAGTTATCAACGGCAAGTATTGCTCAAGCTTCATCCCCTTGAACTCTTCCGGATTCTTTCCCCTAAAAGTGAATATTCGTGCCATGTTATCCTCTCTTCCTTCTTCCTACTCTGCTCGCCGCAATGTGCCCGACCTTCGCTCCTGGCGGAGCGTGGCGCGAGACCATTGAGGAGAAGCCCTTGTGGTGCTGCTTGCCTCCGAACGGATGGTCGACGGGATTTGACTTGACACCACGGTGTCCTGGCCAATAGCCATTGACCGCATGCATCATATAATGGTGCTTTCCAGCCTTGAGTATTGGCTGGGCCTCCTTTCCGCCTCCTGCGACAGCTCCTATCTCTGCCCTGCACTCAGCACTTATGTAAAGCGTGCGCTTTGATGGAAGCATTACATTTACCTTGTCGCCCTCGTGGGCAAGGACCGTGGCATAGCTTCCTGATGCCCTTGCCATCTTGCCCCCGTCTCCAGGAACCACTTCTATGTTGTAAATGAGCATTCCGTCTGGTATGCTGCCCAGTTGCAGTATGCTTCCAAGCGAGACATCTGCGGCTTTGCCTTCCTGTATCCTGTCCCCGATCTTAATTCCTTCTGGTGCAAGCAGTATGTTTTCCCGTAGATCATCATATTTCACCTTCATGAGCGGGGCAGAATGTCCGGGGTCGTCTATGAACTCTATGACCTCGCCCACTTGCTTCCCATCTCCAACAGGCTTGCCGAAAGCAACATCCGCCTTGAATGTGTTTGGTGGCGTGGTGAACGAGTGGCTTCCCTTTCCCCTTCGTTGCACTCTAATTGGTTTTCCCATTAATATCAACTCATACTAGCTTCAGCCTTCTCGCGATGTCGCTTGCCTTAGACTCCTTGCCTATCTTTATGTAAGCCTTCTTTATGTTCTTTATGCTTATTGAAGTGTTTATCCTTGCAACCTTGACTCCGAAAGTCTTCTCGAATTCCTCCTTTATCTGCTTCTTGTTTGATCTCATATCCACCACATAAACTATGGTGTTGTCCCTGTCCACTGAGCCGAGAACCTTTTCCGTAGCTATCGGGTACAAGAGTGCATTCATAAGAATCAAGCCTTTATCCCTATCTTCTCATCCTTGAGCGTTTTCTCTATCGACTTCACTGCGCTCTCGCTCCAAATCGTGACCCTAGGGTTTGATCCCGGTGCGAGCTTCTCTACAGTAAGTGACGATACGCTGCATACGTCCAGGCCCGGTATATTCCTTCCGGCCCTTTCTATCTTCTCTGCGTTTGCAGCTATTATGAGTATGTTCTTCCTGAACTTCCTCTGCTTCGATGACCTTCTTATCCCTTTTCTCCTGGATGGCGAGTGCGACCTTTCCAGTTCCTCGTCAAGTCCCAGCGCGTCTAGTGTCTTGATCAGGTCCTTGGTCATTGCAACTTTCTCTATTGCGTCTTCTATCACTATCGGCAATGAGCCCTTGAACGAATGGTTTAGCTTCACTATCTCTGTATTTGCGCATCCTGCTATTGCGGATTCCAGCGCTCTTATGTATTCCTTCCTGTTTATACTCTCCACGATCTTCCTCTCGAGCTTGTGCGGGTGTGCCCTCCTTCCCTTCGTGGCAGAAGGTATCCTCCTCACGTCTCCCTGCGCTCCGCCTCCTAGTGCCTGCCTTGGCCTTATTGCCTGCCCCATGTGCCTGCCTCTCCTCCAGTTAGCGCTGTACTTTCCTACGTATACAGCTGTGGTGTCAATACCTGCCATTACGGAATGCGCCTGAGGCTGGTACGAAAGGCTCTGCTCTGCAAGCAGTGCCCTCCTGAGCAGGTCTGCCCTGTATTCCCCTAAGAATACAAGAGGCAGCGAAACACTCTTCGTGCCCTTTCCATCAAGCTGGTATAATGTTACATCCATGATTATGCGCCCTGTTTAGATGCCACCGAGACATAGTTTACCTGAGGCACCTTGACCTTCTCCTTGTTCCTCAGTGCCTTACGTATCCTGAGCATGCGCTTTGCCGGCCCAGGTATGGAACCGTCGACTACTATAAAATCATTCTTTATAACGCCGAAATTTGGGAATCCGCCGCTCACGTTGATCGTGGCTGCATCGGCCGCTGTGCCAATCTTGACTATCCTCTTGTTTATCTCTGTCCTATAATTGTAACCCATGTGCCCTGCGTGAGGGACCGTATAAAGAACCTTCGCCGGGTGCCATGCTCCAAGTACTCCAACGTGGCGCACCTTTCCTGTGGCCTTCCTGTATTGCCGTGCAACTCCGAATCTCTTTATTACCCCTGACCACCCCTTCCCTTTTGTTATGGCCGTTATGTCTATGTAATCTCCAACATTCAGCACATCGTTTATCTTTATCTCCTTGCCGATCCACTTCTCTATGAACCCGAACTTGTCTGCGTTGTCCTTGCCACCGACAGGCATCTCGAAGCGCATTATGCGCTTGTTGCCTGTGCCAAGGTTCCCATAATCAACGAACAGCAAGGCACGAATATCGTTAAACTCGCCGGTCTTGGCCTTGATTGCCTGCAAATCATTCTTCTTTATCGCGTTCATTCCGACGCGTTTTGCAAGGTTTGTATCATAAGCCTCGGCGAACGGTTGGTTGTAAAGATAATTGGTCCTGTATGCCCTAACGCCATAGAGGTAGACCTTGGGCATCTCTATTACCGTTACTGCCCGCACAATCTCGGTACCCTTGGCAGGAGACTCTGAGTCATCGACCATGGCTATGTGCGTCATCCCTGCCTTGACGCCTACGAATCCGAGGAATCCAGGCTCAGCTACCGAAGGCCAAGACCTCACTCTTGGCATCTGCCTCTTAGCTCTCCTGTGAGGCCAGAATTCCAGGGAGCCTTTTCTCATGGTTACCATATTGGTTACCTGACTGAGAGTTACCTTTGTGATAACAATTAGCTGCAGCTATTCTTCTCAGAATATATTTATAAGCCTTCCTTCCTGGCGTGTTCATATTGGCTTATGTGCGACAAGTCTGCAGGAAAGGCATAAATAGCGCCGATTCAAGTAGAATTCTACTGGAAGAGGGTGGGCTGTGAAGTGCCTGGAAGTTCAAGAATATTTATCATGGGACCTGCAAAGAAGCAGGAACAATTTGTGGAGCTGCCAAGAATCGTCAAGCCTCCGGAAGTGCTTGAAGCCATAATGAAAAGGACATATTCGAGCAGGAGCGAGTGCAGGTTTGAGGGGCAGATTATAAGGAACAATGTAATGAGAAAGGAAAAGGTTTCTGGGAATGATGCGCAGTACAGGACTTTGCCAGCAACATTCACCGGGGTACATTCCCTTGTGCACAATATCTCGTTTTACAGATGCGACATACAGAATGGCGTCTTCGACAGGTCATACCTCTTCTTCACAGAATTCAATGAGTGCGACCTAAAAGGCGCATCATTCTCCGGATCCGGGACATGCCTGATTAACACGAGTTTTCGAGGCTCTGACATGGCTGGGGCAAGCGTGAGATATGCCGACGCAGAGGGTGCAGACTTCAGCAGCCTCAAATCTGCAACCGGCCTGGATTTTCTCGGAACAAACGTCGCTGGCGCCATGTTCTTTGGCACCGATCTTAAGGAAACTAAGAACCTGCCGCACGCGAAAAACCTGGATCTGGCAGACTTCAGGGGAGCCGTGCTTACCGAGGCACAGGAGCTTGCCATAAAGGATGCGGCAAGGGAAAGGATTGAAAAAGCGATGCGCAAGGACAGCAAGCACTAGCGCGCAACATGACTCATCTTATTCCTTCTAACTCCGCATCTACATTGCTGACTATCCTTAGCTGCTTGAGCGCACCATTCATCGATGCTAATAAGGCGCGCGTATCCTCTGCAGTTACTTCTATTATTATGGTACTCCTGCTCCCAGTTATCCTTACCCTGCTCCTCCGGTAATCAATTCTCTTGTCTATTACGCCAAGATACTCCTTCACATTCTTTCCTACTTCTATCCTCAGCACTGCCCTGTGCATCCAGAATCAGACCCTGAGTATCCCGCGCTGGCTTGATCTTACGCTCGGCCTGTTCCTTTTTGTGCCAAAGCCCTTCATGCGCATTCCCCTGTGCTTCACTCCTGAGCTTGTCAACCCCCTATATACTCTGCCCCTGTTGTGCAGCACTTGCGAGTAATATGGGTCATTAGCTATTGCAGGGTGCGACCTGTCTATGAGTATGGCCTCGAAGAACTTGTACGAGCCATCCTGCCCCACAAAATATGAATTGAGCACTTCGCAGTTTGAGAACTTCCTTGCTGCCCTCTCCTCAGCCATTGATTGCAACGACTTCCTGTACGCGTAGAACCTGCCGCTCTTCGAAGGCTTCCTGCCTCCGCGCATCTTTCTCCTTTTCCTGAGCCCCCGTTCGACCTTGACTCTGGCCATCACTACGCCATCCTTTGCCTTGTAGCCGAGTTTTCTCGCGCGCGATATGTTGGTGGGGCGTTCTATTCTATTGACGGACGGCTCGCTCCTCCATTGCGTTATCCTCCGCTTCAGGAGCTCGCTCCTCTGCTTGTACTCGTCCTGGAAAGTTCTGTCTATGTGCTGATACATTCCCATTTTCTTCACGTTGCCGTCATCTTCTTTAAAATAAGAAGAATCTTTACTTCAGCATAATATAGTTACAATACCTTTTTAAATCTTTAACACCCCCCTATATATTGTCCTTGCATGCCTCTGCATCACAAAGAGTATAAGGCTCCAAAACTGGACAGGATTACAGCACAGTCCGCAATGGAGTATCTTGTCACATACGGCTGGGCTCTGCTCATAATTGTCGCAGCCCTGGCAGTCATAGTCGTGCTGGGACTCACTTCCTCAACTGCTGTTCCTCAAACCTGCACCCTTTCAACTGCGATCTCGTGCAAGGACATTGTCTTCGGAAGCAACAGCATCGGTTCCTCAGCTGTCATGATACTCTCGAATTCGCAGCAGTATCCTATTAAAACTCCCGTCTTGATCATAAATACGCAAAACAATGGAAATGTGACTGGAACCTGCTCTCCGTCGTTCGTTCTGCCTGGAGGGTCAATTGTCTGTACTGCAACGATTCCGAACGCATACGGTTACGGGACAGTAGTCTCGTCAAGCGTCTATGTAAAGGAAACCGTATGCACACAAGGAAACTCGCAGCAGAGCTGCAGCGGATCCCAGGAAATAATATCCGGGACAACAGTCTCGCATGTACAGCCGATCCTTTCCTCAACCCCATTTTCCATTTCCCTCTCGGCACAGAATCTCACACAACCTGCAAACGGCCAGGGAGATATGCTTACTGCAAAAGTGTACTTGCTGGGCAATCCCTATCAGGGCGCTGGGATCAATTTCACCGAGAATCAATCATCCCCAGTAATCAACCCTTCAAAGGAGAATTCAGATTCAAATGGCATTGCACTCAGTTACATATCAAGTTACACAACAGGCAACGTGACTGTCTATTCCAACTTCTCCGGCTATTCGGCGAATGTAGTAATCGATTTTGTTTCAAGTACCATGGTAACGTTCGAGGCAGTCAACACAATGGGCATAAATGGGAGCATCCTTACTGTGAACGGAAATGTGTATACAGTCAGCCAGCTCCCTATCTCTATACCTATATTATCTACTGCAAGGGACACGTACATTTTTGCAAACTCCCTTACGGCAACCAACGGCCTTATCATATCAAATCCTGTAGTGTCTGGATGCGAGGAAACAAGCCCATATGGCGTAATTTCAGTGAACTACAACTGCACGATTGTAGCAACGTACACTGCATCCCCTCCTGCACCATACTGCACAGCAGTAGGCAGCATCGGATATGATTATGTATCCGCATCCCCTGGCTGCAGCCTATACTTCTGCGCAGGCGCAAATTGGAATTATCCGATGACATCGTTCAGCTGGAACATCGATACATTGACAGCGCTCAAGTATGCCTCCTCAGGCAGCCAAACATCCAACACATGCACCGCTGTCAATAACAGCGCTGTCAAATACGGATCAATAGGATATCAAGGCCTCGGAGTTGTAGGCTTCAACGGAATAGCCACAGGCGGCTACAAGGTTATAAATTCCCCAACAACATTCAACTCAACAGGCAGCAGGTTTTCCTCTAGCTACAGGATCTCTTCGACATCAAAGGTTCTCCTCCTTGTTGCATGCGGCAATTATCAATGCACATCAATAACATTCCCATCCGATTGCGAGACTTTGCTCATGGAAAATCTGAATGCTGACAATTTTGGAACTGTTGCAATAGCACTATGCTACTCGCAGCCTCCAGGCACGTACACTATATCTGGCGCAGCAGCAGCTCCTTATGTGGAAGTCGCAGTCGAAGCTGCACTCCTCAGCGGCAGCGGCAGCCCCATACCGACACTCACGTTCTCCAACGGCACCTCAATATTTCAGGGCACAACAGACAATGCAGTAGGAACTACTGCCGTAACTGGCGATATAGTGAAGATACTGTCATGCGATGGCCTTTCCTGCACCCCCAACAACGTCGTTGCAACAGGCACAACTACTGCATCATACGCACTCAACGGACTCGCCACGGGCAACTATGTCTTTGAATCCGAAGATGCCAATACACTCGCATACTCGAAGACATATGCAGTTACAGTAATGCCATCTATACAGTCGTCAACGCTGTACTGTAACTCTGCAGGAAATATCGGCTCGAATACACTGACGGCAGCATCAGGCTGCAGCCTATACTTCTGCGCAGGCGCAAACGATAACTATGCCATGACATCATACAGCTGGAGCAACGACGTAGTAACCTCACCTAAGTATGCCTCTTCAGGAAGCCAAACGTCACCCACATGCACGGTCAACGACTCGGGTGGCTCAGAATGGCAAGCTCTTGGCATCGTAGGTTTCAACGGAATAACCGCAGGAAGCTACAATGTTATAAACTCTCCAACAACATTCAACGGAGTAGGCAGTAGTTTCTCCTCAAGATACGGGCTTACGTCAACTTCAAATGTTCTTCTTCTTGTCTCATGCGGCGAAGGTCGTGGAAGTCCATGCACATCAATAACATTCCCATCTGGTTGTCCGATGCTAGTCTCGGAAAATATAGGCACTGCATATAACGGAACTGTTGCAATAGCATTATGTTCCTCGCAGCCTCCAGGCACGTACACCGTATCGGGCACTGCAGAATATTATCTTGCAGATATCTCAGTCGAAGCTGCACTCCTCAGCGGCAGCGGAGGCGCACTTCCAACACTCACCTTTTCAGCTGGAAACTCTCTGCCTCAAGGCGCAACCGACAACGCAATCGGTATAACATCCATGACAGGGCATACGGTAGACATAAAATACTGCTCCGGAACAACTTGCACCCCTAACAACGTCGTTGCAACAGGCACAACTACTGTATCATACGCACTCAACGGACTCGCCACAGGCAATTACGTTATGGAGTCCTGCGATACAAGCATCGGAATATGTTCCCTGCCAAGCATAGTCACAGTCACTACTGCATCCTGCACTTTCGGTGAGACCGGGTACGGTTCCGTATCAGCATCCCCCGGTTGCGGTCTCTACTTCTGCGCAGGCGCAAACTATAACTATGCCATGACATCATACAGCTGGAGCAACGACGTAGTAACCTCGTCTGACTTTGCTTCTTCAGGCAGCCAGACGTCACCCACATGCACGGCTAACAGTGGCGACTTAGGCTCCCAAGTCATAGGGATCATAGGCTTCAACGGAATAACCGCAGGCAGCTACAATGTTATAAACTCTCCAACAACATTCAATGCAATAGGCGGCAACTCAGGAACAGGTACTAACTTCTCCTCAAATTATGGCCTCTCATCAACCTCTAACATTCTTCTTCTTGTTGCATGCGGCAATACTCAATGCACATCAATCACGTTCCCATCGGGTTGTGTTTCGAAAGTTTCAGAGAATGTGGGTAACACCAATAACGCAACAGTAGCAATCGCATACTGCCAGTCACAACCAGCAGGCACCTACACCGTATCTGGCACATCACCCTCCGTGAATCCAAACGTATACTTTTCAGTCGAAGCCGCACTCCTCAGCGGCAGCGGAGGCATACCTCCAACACTCACCTTTTCAGCTGGAAACTCTTTGCCCCAGGGAGCGGCAGACTACAACGCAATCGGTATAACATCCATGACAGGGCATACGGTAGACATAAAATACTGCTCCGGAACAACTTGCACCCCTAACAACGTCGTTGCAACAGGCACAACTACTGTATCATACGCACTCAACGGACTCGCCACAGGCAATTACGTTATGGAGTCCTGCGATACAAGCATCGGAATATGTTCCCTGCCAAGCATAGTCACAGTCACGGCTGCCTCTTGCACTTTCGGTGACATTGGATACAGTTTTGTATCAGCATCCCCCGGTTGCGGTCTCTACTTCTGCGCAGGCGCAAACTATAACTATGCCATGACATCATACAGCTGGAGCAACGACATAGTGACATCTCCTGGATATGCCTCCTCAGGCAACCAGACATCACCAATATGCACAGCCGCCAGCACCAAACCAAAATGGCAAGTCCTTGGGATCATGGGCTTCAACGGAATAACCGCGGGAAGCTACAATGTTATAAATTCCCCTACAACATTCAACGGAGTAAGAAGCTTCTCCTCAAGTTACACACTCCCATCAACTTCTAACGTCCTTCTCCTTGTCTCATGTGGCTATTTTACATGCACGTCAATTACCTTCCCATCCGATTGCCAGACACAGGTTTCCGAGGGCATGGGCACGTCAGGCACAGCAACTGTTGCAATTGCATACTGCAAGTCACAACCGGCAAACACCTACACTATATCGGGTATCTCCCAGGCTTCTGATTCATACGTTTCGGTAGAGGCCGCATTGTTGCCTTCATCAGCCAGTCCATAATTCTGCGTACCTGTGCTCTCTGATCAGCGATACTGAATCTTCACTGTAAATACAGTGTTATCCTAATAGCAAACAGGGTCTACTATTGGTATTCACCATTCTTTATGGGGCATTACTATTCTAATACGGTATTAGCATTTCTTCAGGGCCAAGAACAAGAATAATTATTACGTCAACATAATATAGTTGCAATATCTCATTGATCTTTACTTTGTCTGAGGTGTCTCGAGTAACTTTGCATACCCTTTCAGATAAAGATAAATACCCACGTAGATCGGCACTTTTATGTTTCCTCCGTACGGACCAAACTTCAATCCGTTCATATACAATTCAAGATTTGTGTTTGCCGATATCTTCAACTCGCCTCTCCTGAAGGCTATCGCATCTCTCATCGGATCAAACTTCTCCAGGTCGGATACACGGCCAACAACCTTTGCTACAAGCCCGGTCTCTCCGTGTATCGTGTTTGGTAGCCTTATCAGGTGCGATGTATCATTTGTAACATTCCTGTCTATCCTGTCACTCTGCTTTATAGTGAGATTCTCGAGTATCCTTTTCCAGAAGTCTGCTTTGTTCTTTATGTATACCATGTCCCAGTTTCCGCTGTTTATGCCAAGTTGTATTAGCGCCCGCTTTTTGTATATCACGTTTGCCGTCTGCCTGTCTATTCCCAGTTCCATCATGGCCCCCGCACCTTTATCCATTATTTCAAGGAAATGCCTTGCCATTTTGCCTGCCCATCCTTTGTCGGAAGGCTTGGGGCCTATAAGCGACTTGCCCTTCATGCCTAGCGTGGGGAAGAATTCCTGCATCTCCACCCCTATGCCTGCTATGTAATCTGTAATCTCCTTCCTTTCTGCGGAATTGAGCGAGTATGTGGCCTTGTCGCTGACATGCACATGGTATCCCCTGTTCCCGCTGAAATTTATGGTAATCTCATCTGGAGAGAAACCAAAATCTGGAATAAGGAACTCATCCACCAGCTTTATCGTCTCCGCCTTGACGGAGTCCAGGCAGTTCCTGCAGACCCATCCCTTTCCGTGCGTTTTCTGGCATGGTAAATTTATGTCAGTGGCATCAAGGTCGAAGACGAGCTCCGCGCCCAGCCATCCCTTTGCCTCCATCGGCCTGCCTGCCGGGAACCTGTAATATGAAGAGGAATATGACACGTAAGGCGGCGATTCCCTTACGAGGTACCTTCTTAATTCTTCAGAATTCGGAAATGAGAGGTGCCTGAAAGCAATCTTCCTCTCGAAGTTTCCCGCTCCGAACTCGCGCTGCTCCATCCTGTCCGGCCCGATCCTGTAACTGCTCCTATAATAGTCGGAAATGAGCCTCTTTACAAACGAGATGCCCTGTTCATCGAGCATAGGACCAATACTGATAAGATGAAAAGAGATAATAACATGAATGTGGCTAAACTGGATTACATTGCTCTTAAATTCATTGCGCCTGTTCGAGGCGGATAAGTACAAGGGCAACCTGCAGGGATGGCATCATGATAAACGAAAACATATTCAGGTCATACGATGTACGCGGCATATACCCTACTGACATAGACGAGGCGCTTGCCGAAAACATGGGAAAAGCATACGGGACCTTCATGGGCAAGGGCAAGAAGATCCTAGTGGGTAGGGATATACGGACAAGCAGCCCAAGCCTCTCCGAGAGTCTAATAAAGGGATTGCTGAGTACTGGAATCGAGGTAGTAGATGCAGGTGTAATACCGACCCCGCTTCTTTATTTTGCAATCTCCAGGTACAAGCTCGACGGCGGAATAACTGTGAGTGCAAGCCATAATCCCCCGGAATGGAACGGTTTCAAGATCTGCAGGGAGGATGCCCACGTAATAGGGCTGGGTTCTGGCCTCGAGACAATCAGGGATATTATGAAGGCGGGTAGATTTGAGAGCCTGCCCGGGGGCAAGATAGAGGACAGAAGCAAGGAAATAATGGCAGATTATCTCGACTTTCTCTCTAAAAACATAAGCGACCTGAATGGGCTGGTGATAGGCCTGGACCCTGGAAACGGCGCATATTCTGGAATAGCTACTGGATTATTCCGTTTGAAAGGCGCCAATGCGCATCCGATAAACGATATTCCTGACGGAAGGTTTCCGTCAAGATCTCCTGAGCCTACAGAGTCGAGCATAAAGGAGCTTACGGGATTGGTCCTATCAAGAGTGATGAACTTCGGCGTTGCATTCGACGGAGACGGTGACAGGGTGCTCTTTGTGACTGACAAGGGCAAAGTCGTGGGAGGCGATATTGTATTGGGTCTCCTGATAAAGGAATTTCTGGAGCCAGGCGAAAAGGTTGCATACGAAGTGTCATGCTCCTCGGTTGTAGAGGATATGATACGCGAGAAAGGAGGTGTGCCTGTGCTCACTCTGGTCGGGCATTCGCACATGAAGGAAAGCATGAAGGGCCAGGGATGCAGATTCGGAGGGGAGATATCAGGACACATGTACTTCAAGGAAACATACGGTGCCGATGATGCATTATTTGCAGCGCTGAAAGTTTCAGAACTTGTAGTAAAAAGCGGAAAAAAGCTCTCAGAGCTGGTAGACACGCTGCCGCAATACATCAATATCTTCGAGGAATTCAAGTGCGATGATTCTGCAAAACACAAAGTCATCGAATATATAACTAATGCGCTTAAGCAAAAGGGCTGCAGTGTCGATACTTTCGAGGGCACCAAGGTCCATACCGATACGGGCTGGTACCTGCTGCGCGTTTCCAATACGACTCCGCTTATAAAATGCAGAGTCGAGGCCAAGACCAGGGAAGCAGCCGAGGGGCTTATGACTATAGCCAGGCAGGAATTCGAGTCTGCCCTAGAAAAGACAAAAAAACAGTCCTAATCTATCTTTATGCTTCTCCTGCCGCCGTTCTTCTTTGTGAGCGTTATCTCAAGGGTCCCGTTCTCTAATCTAGCCTTCGGATTTCCAGGATCTACTTCTTCAGGCAGGGGTATGCTCCTGTAATATCCTGCCGATGAGCGCTCGCTGTAATAATAATTCTTTCCAGAGCGTTTCGATTCTGTCTTTTCTGCAACTCTTATAGTAACTGAGTCTTTTCCTACATCCAACTTTATGTTTTTCTTATCCACTCCAGGAAGATCCGCCCTTATGCGTATTATTTTCCCCTCATCTATCATATCAACGCTAGGGAGCTGGTTAAACACATTCCAGTCCCATCTTGTCAATGGCCAGTTGAAGAAACTTCTCTGTGCATCAATGCCACGTTCGCCGCTAGGAACCAACCCCGACCTGCCTCTTCTCTTTGCCACGCCATCACCAGTTATAAAATGTGCTTCAATCCTTTAAAAAACTTACCATAACATTAGCCATAAGTCTATATGTGACTTGCTATTTCATACAAAAAATTAATTAACGGGCCAGTGCCCATTCAAAATGTTGAAGATGACGAAATTTAACGCGCTGAGAGTACAGGCAGAACACAAATATAATGACTGGAATACCTATCCGCACGGGAAACGAGCCCTAAAATCGGCATTAAGAGGCGCAGCCGCAGTGCTGGTTACCGGACTCCTAGCAGTTTCCCCAAGGCCTGCGCAACTGCAGTATAACCCCGTCATACCACTGAGTGATATAGTACCTACGCAGGCCATGTCCCAGATCCAAGGCCTCGTCTCCGACATAGGCGAGAAAGGCAATCCTGCAACAACCCTGGAGAAGATACTAAAACCGCAACGGCTTTTCATACCTGGCTCCAAGGGAACAAAGAAGGCATTAAAAGTATTATTGAGCGAGTACAACTGGTCTACAGACCTATGGAACGGAGCATCATGGTGGCAGGATCCAAACATATTGATTACGGTGATGGAATATTCAGCCATGATGCATACAAAAACATACCTGCGATATGCGAATGCGACATTCAATAAATACAAGAGCGGCCACTTCCTTGACGAATATTACGACGATGAGGGATGGTGGGCTAATGCCTGGCTGATGGCCTATAAAATGACCAGTAACCCGAAGTTCCTGCATATGGCTCAGTATATAGCACACGACATGGGAGATGGTTATGGCACAGGCGGATGCGGTGGCGGGATTCCGTGGGACAAGTCCCATACGTATGATAACGCGATACCAAACTTGCTATTCATGAACATAACGCTTGGGCTTTATGAGATCCTGCCGCGCGACAAAGGATACTTTAACTGGGCCACAAGGGACTACAAATGGTTTATCGAGAGCGGCATGCTGAACCATTCCTATCTCGTGAATGATGGCCTAACATCTAGCTGCACCAACAACGGCGGCAGCGTATGGACATATAATCAAGGCGAGTTCATAGGCGCACTGGTTAAGTTCGCCAAGGTTACTGGCAAGGCTAAATACCTATATCTTGCGGAGCTTGTAGCCAATGCAACTGACATCGCAGATACAAATAGGCACGGTATAATGTACGAGATATCCTGCGCCATCAATGAAGATTGCAATACTGGGTCATTCCAGTTCAAGAGCATTTACATGGATAACCTAGACACGCTGTATAATGCTACTAAGAATGTGGCGTATGGCGCATTCATTGCAAGAAATGCTGACTCTATCTGGTTACATGACAGGAGCGATTACACATTCGGGTATGACTGGACAGGGCCCATGTCGAGTGCAAACTCTGTAACCCAGGCAGGGGCGCTGGAGAGTGTCCTGTTCTGCGACATGCTTCCGCTAAAGCGCACGTGACGCTATTCCGCGCCGGTTCCTGCAGGAGCGTCCTGTTGGGGATTATCTGAACCCTGCTTCTGCTGCTCATCCTGCACCCTCTTCTTTTTCTTCTCCAGAGGTATGGTAAACCAGAAAACGCTTCCCTTGCCCAATCCCCCGGAATTTATGCCTACTCTGCCGCCATGCATGCTTACTATCTCCTTTACTATCGAGAGGCCCAGCCCGGTGCCTGCTTTAGGCTGCATAGTCAGGTCCTTCCTGGAGACCTGGTAGAACTTCTTGAATAGCTTCGCCCTCTCCTCCTCTTTTACGCCCAGCCCAGTATCCACAACCTCAACCCTGACATTCTTCCCCTTCCTGATTACATTGACGCGTATGCTGCCTTTCTCGGTGAACTTGAGCGCATTGTCTATCAGGTTAACAAAGACCTGTATCAGCCTATTCGGATCCGCATTTACCTCAGGCACATTGTAATCAACGTTTATTGAGAATTCAAGTCCCTGCGCCTTTGCCCTCTCTGCCAGAGCGTTAATGCTTGGATTGCCTGCTATATCGCTCAGGTTGACGCGCTGGATGTCCAGTCTTATCTTCTTCGATTCCAGCTTCGCCACGTCAAGTATCTGCAGTATGAGCTGCTTGAGCCTCTCGCTCTCCGCAGATATGGTTTCCAGCGCGCTCCTCTGGTCTTCTGTCACTGCTCCAAAATCCCCGCGTATCATGAGCTTGGAATAGCCCTGTATGCTTGTGAGCGGAGTCTTGAGGTCATGCGATATATTGTATATGAATTGGGTCTTGAGGTCGCTTTCAGCAGCCTCCTTAGTCAGCTTCCTCTGCGCATCATCGGCGACTTTCTCAAGGTCCTCCATCCTGAGCTTGGTCAGCAGTTCCTTGCCCGTTATTATATATCCTATGTGCACTCCTGCATCGTCGGTCATGCTAAGCACGCTTGCATCTATCGGTACATTGTCAGAATTGCCCTTTGGCCTCATGCTGAGATAAAGTCCCGTTACCATGCCATTCTTCTTGGCCCTTGGCAGTGCTTCATTGAGCCTGGACTGGGTCTCGGAGTCTGCGCACAGGCTCGAGACCGGAACACTGGCCACTTCGCTGTTTTTGTAGCCAAGCAGCTTTTCCGCAGATCTATTAAATGCTGATACCGACCCCATGATATCAAGCTTGATTACAAGGTCGCCTGACAGCTGTATCAAGTCTTCCGCGAACCTCTTTGCTGTTGCTATCTTCTTCTCGTAATCCCCTGATATTATGCACGAATATCCTGTTGGGTTCTTCAGTATTGTTATCTTTGCTTCTGCAAAAAGGTCATTGCCAAGGTTGAGCCTAACCTGCTTGCTCATTCCGGACTCGGGTATGCTGTCCAATTGCTTCTCGATCCCCTCAGAATTGGCTATTATGTCATTAAGCCTTATTCCGGAAAGCGCATCGGGATCCACGCGAAGGACCTTCTCGCTGTTGCTGCTGGTCCAGAGAACCCTGAAGTCGTTTCCAAGCAGCATGTAAACTTCCTCGCCATAATCGAAGAGCCGCGCCTTCTCCTCCAACTTCACCTGTTCTGTTTCATCCTGTATGAGCACATGCATGAGCTTCTCACTTGCCTTGCTCGATGTCATCACAAAGTCCCTCCCTGGATAGAGCGTGCTTCTCACCTCTATGGGTCTGCCTCTTGCCAGGTCCACAAGGTTTGCTTCTGTCAGCGCGAAGAAATCACGCATATTCCTGCCCTGCATGTCCTTTGCCGGAGTGTCAACAAGGTTCATCAGTCCCTTGTTAGCCTTGACTATGCTGCCTGACGAGTCTATGAGGGCTTGCGGGAGTATGCTGTTGAATGCAGCATCGAAATACCTGGCAACGCTGAGGCTCTTCTCCTTCTCCAGTTTCATGTACGCCTCGGTGCCTATTACACTTCCTACAATAGAAAGAGAATTCTGCGTCTGTGCATCGAATCTGTCCTCGCCTCTTGAGAGCAGCGTAAGTATCCCAAGGCTTCTCCCGTCTGCAATTATTGGAAGCATCAGGCAGCTCTTGAAACCCGATTTGTAAAAAGCTATAAGCTCCGGAAAAGCGGAGTATTCGCTCAGCCTGTTGTCTATGTAGGGCCTTCCCGTATTGAGCACAACATCATCGGCCTGGCCCATCTGCGGGCTCCTTGTCAATGTTTCCTTCGCGATTACTTCATCGATGTCAAGTGCATACTTCAGCCTCTGTCCCGACTTCGAGAGGAGGTCTCCCAGCCCGCCGGACTCCCTGCTCGCACCTAGCATGTCTCCAATCAACTTGTCGATAGGATATGGGGAGGGCATCGCAACCACTATAAATACAAAGATTCAATATAAATTAGTTACCATGGTCACAATAGAGACGCTTTTCAACGGCGTGTTCAGAGTTGACGGAAAACTCGCAACGCTGAATATGGTTCCCGGAAAGAAGGTATATGACGAAGACTTGATAGAGTATGGCAGCAAGGAGTACAGAACCTGGAATCCATACCGGAGCAAGCTTGCAGCGGCTATAATCGGTGGTATGAGGCATATGGGGTTCAGGGAGGGATCCAGAGTGCTATACCTGGGTGCAGCCACGGGCACTACAGTCAGTCACGTGAGCGATATAGTCGGAAGCAAAGGAAGCATATTTGCAGTGGAGATATCAGAAAGGAGCATGCGCGACCTGCTTGGGCTCTGCGAATCCAGGGAGAATATACTGCCTATTCTTCAGGACGCCAGGAACGTTGAAGCCTATTCTGAAGATGTCGGAAAACCTGAAGTGATATACCAGGACATAGCTGCGCCTGACCAGGCTGATATCCTCATAAGGAATGCAGCCCTGCTAAGCAGCAAGGGGCTTGCATATGTTGCTGTAAAATCGCAAAGCATAGACGTGTCCAAGGATCCAAAGAAGGTATTCAAGGAGTTCATAGAAAAGGTGTCTGCATCATTCAAGGTGCTTGAATCAATAAGCCTTGAGCCATTCGACAGGATGCATCTCTTCCTTGTACTGCAAAAGAAATGACGGGTTTATAAATTCTGCATTGGATAAGTCATATCATGGATGTTTCTGGGTACCTGAAAAGGCTTGACAAGATTAAATTCTCAGAAGAAACATGTCCCTCCTGCAACTCTGCTGTGCTTTCTGCCAGCCCTGTAGGCGCATTCTGCCATTTCTGCGAGATTTATGTTCCTGTCGATTTCGAACGGAAAATGGATCCTGGCGCAGCTGCAGCATTCACAGCTGCGCATGCGGCAGCGGTAAAGAACGATACCATGTCTGCAATCGGGGCAATGGCCCCCCTTGAGGCATCCGCGGACCCTTTAGTGCTCTACGGAGTTGGCAACGTTTACATGGTTCTTTCAGACAACACTTATTACGGAGTCAACTACGCGCTTGGGGGATTCATGTACTCAAACGCTGATAAAAGGAACGATGAGTACAACAAGAATCCTGTCAATTCAATGCACCTTCTATCCAAAGCCAAGGAGATGATGTACGCTTCCATATTCGCAATAAACAAGTCTGCGAAAGAAGATGATTGGCTATACCTGTACACGAAATTTATATCTGAGATTAAATTGAAGAGGCTTGCACGTGCGCATTTGCTGCTCAACGAACTAAACAAGCAGCAGCAAACCCCCGTAACTCCATATTCAAACCTCTCCTATACAATATGGGCCGGAGGGAAGAACGCGGAGAAATTGCTCAGGCCGCTACTCGATATCGGGGAGATCAACGCTTACTATTACCTTGCGAAATATCTTGCAGACAGGAACGACCTCTTAGGCGCGCAAAAAGTCCTGGCTAAAATAAGTTCAAGAACACGCATGCCTATGGCAGACAAGCTGATGCTTAAGGCCAAGGAGATAAGCGCAGCTACTGCCCTCTAGTGATCTTATGACTACATCTGGAAGAAAATGGGCATTCCTATCGAATTGCCTAACTTCGGCAATAGAGTCCGAGGGCAGCATCGACTGGTTCCCCTGCCCGAAATTTGACTCGCCCTCTATATTTTCTAAGATACTTGACGACAGGACTGGAGGATACTTTTCTGTCAAGCCCGATGCTGATTACAAGCTTGTGTCCTCATACGTGGGCGACAGCCTCGTGCTCAAGAATACCTTTACCACATCAAAGGGCAAGCTTGAGGTTACCGATGCCTTGCCGATAGGCCTCTCTGGTATAATACGCGTATACGACTCCAAGGTGCCTTTCACTGTTGACATAAACCCCCTTTTCGGGTACGGGCTAACAAACGCAAGCGTCGATTACGTCGAAAACGGGTTGATATTCAAGAACACGTCCTCTCAGGAAGGCCTTGAGGTCAGTATAAGTGGCAAGCATACTGTTGTTGACGAGGGCATAATCAGGTTCTCTCCCGGAAAGGGAAACATATTCGCAGTCTACTCCAAAGACCTCAGGTATGGCATCTTCAGCAATAAAGGCTTCGTGTATCCTGAGCCGAGGGACGCGCTAAATAAGGCAATAGACTACTGGCACGACCAGATAATGCTTGCCAAGGAGATCAACATGTACAAAGATGCGTACAAGCGCTCTATAGCAACAGTGCTTGGACTAATGTACCTGCCTTCAGGTGCCATAGTTGCCGCGCCTACAACCTCTCTGCCCGAGATCGTGGGCATGAACAGGAACTGGGACTATAGGTATCTCTGGATAAGGGACGCTTCCTATGCCGTCGAAGCCCTTGCCAACATAGGCCACCTTGCAAAATCCAGGAGAATACTTGACTTCATGCTTGCCGTTATCGATCCCTCGTCAAAGAGCTTCGACCACCCTCTATACACCATAGACGGAACCCCTCCTCCGCCCGAGGAGACGATGGGTTGGCTCAATGGGCATCTGGGATCCAGGCCAGTCAGGGTGGGTAATGCCGCATACATGCAGCTCCAGATGGACGTGGAGGGCGCGTTCATGAATGCGCTATATACATATCTAACGCTAACCGAGTCTACAGAATATGCGGTGGAGAGCTGGTGGGCAATAGAGTCGATAGTGCAATGGACCAAAGACTCGTGGGACAAGGAGAGCACAAGCATCTGGGAGGAGAGACAACACGGCCAGCTTATAGGCGAGACGCGACGGCATTACGTGCATACCAAGGTGATGGAATGGGTGGCCATAGACCGTGCAGCCAAGATTGCGCAGATGATAGGCTACTCGGAGAAGGCCAAGGAATGGGAAACTTTCGGTAATAAGCTAAGGGATTACATACTCAGAAAGGGCTTCTCATCGAAGTCTGGATGCTTCGTCAAGTATTATGGCGCCAACGAGGTTGATGCATCGCTGCTGACCCTGCCGCTCTACGGGTTTATAGACGCCAGGGACAAGCGCTTCATAGCAACTCTTAGGCGCATAGAAAAAGACCTTATGATAGAGCCCGGCCTGCTGCTCCGTTACAAGCACGATTTCCTAGGCAAGAATATCATGCGCCCATTCACTCTTCCAAGCACCTGGCTTGCCCGTGTATATATGCGCATGGGCGACACCAAGAAGGCAAACGCAGTGATAAAGAAGCTCATAAGCTGCTCAACAGACCTGCTTTTCTTCGGGGAGCACCTAGAGCCAAAGACATGGGAGCCCAGGGGCAACTTCCCGCAGCTCTTTCCGCACGCAGGGTTGCTCATGGCACTTGCTGAATACGAAAATCCAGAGCTTTACAATATGTAAATAGGGGTATCAACGCATAAATGCCGTTTGGGATATGCATCTGCAATTGCGCCTAAGAAAGTAATGGGAATTGCATTATGCAACTACTAGCCCTTGACCACGGCCACAGGAATATTCCTTGAGACAGGTGCTGCAATACCTGCCTTCTCAACCACCTTTACTACTTCATCTATATCCTTGTAAGTCCATTCTGCTTCCTCGCTCACCAGCTTGCGTGTGCGTATGCGTATCTCAACCTTCTTGCGCTTCAGCGAATCAAAGGTCTTGTCTGCAGGTATTTCCCTCAGTGCCTGATGGCGCGACATCACGCGCCCGGCTCCATGGCAGGCAGAGCCCAGCGTTTCCCTCATTGAGCCTTCTTTTCCTACCAATACATAGCTTGCAGTGCCCATGCTCCCTGGTATAAGCACAGGCTGCCCCACGCCGCGGTATTTTACCGGTATCTCCGCCCTTCCTTTCGGGAAAGCCCGCGTAGCTCCCTTCCTGTGGACATAAAGGCGCATCCTGGTCCCGTCCACCTCATGCTCCTCAAGCTTCACTATATTGTGCGCCACGTCATATAGCATTTCCATGCCCATCGAGTCTGCGCTCCTTGAGAATGTTTCCTCAAAGCTCTTCCTTATTGAATTGGTTATTATCTGTCGGTTCGTGAAAGCAAAATTGACGGCGCACTTCATAGCGCCAAGGTAGTCCTCGGCTTCCTTGTCTCCTACCCGTGCGTAGCAGAGCTCCTTGTCCACCAGCTCGATGCCTTTCCTTATCCTGTACTCCTCGAATATCCTTAGGTAGTCGCTGCATATCTGGTGTCCAAACCCACGGGAACCCGTATGCACCATTACTACTATTTGGCCCTCGTGAAGCCCATATGCCTTCGCCACATCCGCATCAAATATCCTGCCTATCCTCTGCACTTCCAGGAAATGGTTTCCCGCGCCCAGAGTGCCGAGTTCATTGAACCCGCGCGATTTGGCCATCTGGCTCACCCTAGAGAAGTCAGCTCCGGACATGCAGCCATTCTCTTCGGTATGCTCTATGTCCTCTGGAATCCCGAATCCTTTGCCTATTATATATTCTGCGCCCTCACTTGCTATCCTGTCAAGGTCTCTTGAAGAAAGCCCTATATTCAGCCTACTGCCCACGCCTCCGGGGATGTTCTTGAATAGGGAATCGGAAAGGTGCGTTATCCTTGATCCGACCTCCTTCTCCGTAAGATCTGTCTTTATAAGTCGCACGCCGCAATTGATGTCGAAGCCGCAAATTCCCGGGGATACCACGCCATTCTCAGCATCAAAACCTATCACTCCCCCTATGGGAAATCCGTATCCTTCGTGACCATCTGGCATTACGAGTACGTCCCCTGCTATGCTGGGAAGCGTAGCTGTATTCATCGCCTGCTGCAGCGTGTGATCGTTCTTTATCTTCTGCATTAGAATCTCAGAAGCATAAACGGTGACGTCGTTGTTCATGCCCTGCTGTGATTCTCTCGAGAGCCTGTATCTAACATCTCCGGTTTTCTTAATGTCCATGAACATCAACGTAACAGGCCAACAATATTCATCATAAGATACTTATAATACAACGTCTTCTGTGACGAGAAAAATAAACAGAACCTATAAATATAAGCTCAACATTATATTAGTCTGTTAATGGGTTCAAACCTTTTAATAATATGCTTTACAATTAATAGGTGTTGCAGGGGTGGCGGAGCCTGGTCAAACGCGGCGGACTC
>JAJZKP010000029.1 GCA_021804105.1 Microcaldota archaeon
GCTATCCGTAAGGGAATACAACTGCGTCAGATGCGGCATGCGGTTGGACAGGGACATAAACGCATCAATAAACATACTCAAAAGAGCTAGGGAGGGACACTCCCAAAGTCACGCTCAGGGAGAGAGTGTAAGACCTCAACAGGAGGCATCTCTCGAAGAACTGAGAACATACCCTGCAAACGCAGGGGAAGCCAACGGCCTTTAGTCGTTGGAGGATGTCACAGATATGCCAATCCTTTCAAGTTTCTCAGCACGAAGCCTTTCTAATCTTTCATCCCGCGTCTCAGGCTCGAGTCCAAGCTCTTCATATACTTTCTCTGTGGGCCTCCATATTGTAAAATTATCGTCCTGCCCTGCATGGAGTCCTAGCTTCTGCCAACGCCTTAATACTACGCTAGGATGCCTATCCAATTCTCTTCCAGCTGAGACAGAACTTAGCCCAGACGTATGCGCATGCTCAAAAACTTCATCAGGTAACGGTGATCTGACTTTATTGGGAGATAATCCAAGTTTCTGCCATCGCCTTGCAACTGTAGCATACGTAACCCCAAGCAGCTCCGCTGCTTCATAGTAAGACAACCCATCCCTATGTGCATTGATCAACTCTCTGTCTGTAGTCCAATGCTTGCCATCAGCAGTGTATACTGCCCTGTCCCGCCGCCACCCTAGTTTCTGACCATCTCTTTTCGGAATAAATGTTCCATCGGGGAAAAGCCTGCCGATGTACTCATTATCCCTTCGCACCTGGTGATAAGCTCGCCCAGGCATATCGTGAAGGCTAAGTCTGCCACACCCATCTCCGATTGAAGCGAAGGTGCCCCTTGCTTCTTTTGTAAGCCCTGCAAGCCCCTGCTCACGCTTCGTAACGCTGTGCATTGCATTCTATATCTGCCATGTTTGCCTATATATGCATTTTCTTAACAGACCCAAAAACAGACGGCATAAGGGCGCAAAAACAATGCTCCCATCGGGATTTGAACCCGAGTTGCGGGGTTGAAAGCCCCACGTCCTTGGCCGGACTAGCGTCGTATTAAGCTTCATCTTTCCACCAAATTTTAGATGACGTCGGAGTTTTATAAGGTTTCTTTAATGGTAAGAAGTCCAGACGACAAGAATTTGGCGTAAAAACTTTGACGACGATGCCGTTCTTTACATGGTCATGTAAAGTTTTTGGGCTTCATCTAAAGTTCATACTTTACACTACTCCAGAGTAGATAGATTTATATATTATATGTGTATATATAATACTATGCAGAAACAACAGATGATACACTACCCGAGACTTGATACTGTGCTTATGGTAGAAGATGCAATTAGAGATGCAAAGGAATATCCATCAAAGAGGCAGCTTTGGCTATCTTTGAAGAGAAAAGTGATGTACCAGACCTTCAATGTAATAATATCGTATCTTGAAGATTCAGGCAAGATTTTGCAGAAGAACGGTAAGATAATCTGGATATGGAACCCTGGACTGGTTAAGAAGTACAGCAATAGCAACTTGGTGTTGAAATAAACGGCAACAGGAAGATTAGCGTAGTCTTTGCAGATGAAAAACTGCAAAAGGCATACTTTAAGGTAAAGGGAGAAAATCCAATCCTTTACAAGTTCCTTGACAGGGCAACAGATGATCTGAAGGCTAACCCTAAATGTGGTATGGAGATACCTAAACGTTTGATTCCAAAAGAGTATAAGCAAAGATACGGAATAAACAACTTATGGAAGTACAACCTTCCTAATGCTTGGAGGCTTGTCTATTCTATAACTGGTAATGAAGTCGAGATAATTGCCATACTGCTTGAATGGTTTGACCATAAAGACTATGAACGACGCTTTAAGTACTGATCTTTCTCTTCAGAAGTTCTGCTTGTTCTAATGAAAATGCTTTGTCTATCTCCTTGCAAAGTTCCTGTTTGCTGGTGCTAATGTAGGTCATAGTTACCTGCGTTGACCTATGGCGCGCAAACTTGGATGTTAGTATGATGTTGCCGTTTGTCTGCCTAGAGAAGCTGGTTATGGCATAGTGGCGGAGGCTATGGGTAGTGAGCCTGTGTAGGCTTCTAGGAGTCCTGTCGTAGTTAGTCTCATCACTGCTATCATAGACCTTGTCCATACCTGCCTTTTGGACGTAATATCTGAACCTGTTTCTAACATAATCCTTGCTTAGATATTGCTCGTTTCTTTCGCTGTAATAGCCATCTTCTTTGAAGAATAGATAGCCCATAGAAGTTTCTATCTGCTTGTTGTTTCGCTTTAGGTATTCAAGCGTTAGTCTGAATAGAGGTATTGGTATGATTAGTGTATCCAATGTGTTTGACTTCTCGCTTTTTATGGTTAGTTCTCGTGTTTGGAAGTCAATATCTTTGATGTTTAGTCTAACTGCTTCTCCTACTCTGAGACCAAGCTGCGCTTGATAGGAAAAGAGTAGTCGAAGTTTAGGATTATCTATAACCCTGAAGAACATCTGAACCTCCTGTTCGGTGAAGCCTTTATTGAGGCTACCGTATTTAGGAGGTTGGTTCTTCGCGAATTTCTTTAGGAACTGTTTATGGACGATTTTCTTTATGAACTTCATCTGATGATGATGAGTTAGCTTTGGAAGCATTGAATACAATTCGTTTATAAGACTTTCGTATTCAGATACCTTTTTCGGATTTGAACCCATTTTTCCTTCTGTTTTTGCTTGTTTATCTAGGATTTGAACCGACGACTTACGTCGTGAATCTTGAGTGCTCCCATCGGGATTTGAACCCGAGTTGCGGGGTTGAAAGCCCCACGTCCTTGGCCGGACTAGACGATAGGAGCGTGTGTTATTATTTTACACCACCCATTAATAAACATCTATCACTAATCTACGTAACAAATTGTGGAGATGATATGAAAGGATTTCTGGTGTGCATTGAGGGCATAGATGGCGCCGGAAAGAAGACACAATCGCAGCTCCTTTATAACAAACTCAAGAATGCGGGCCGCAGGGCCTCAGTATACTCATATCCTGACTACAAATCCGTTTATGGAAAGATCATAAAGGACTATTTAGACAAGAATGTCAGCTTAAACACTATGGAATTCTGCCTGATAGTTGCGGCAAACATGGCGAAGGATGCCAAAGATGTATCGATAAAGATGAGTAACGGAGAGGTTGTGGTGATGGACAGGTACTTCCTCTCCACCATCGCCTACCAGACTGCCGGTGGACTGCAATACGAGAGCGTCAAGAAGTTAGAAGACGCCATAGCCCTGCCAAAACCATCCCTTATCGTGTATCTTGACCTGGATCCAGAGGAATCAATGGGGCGAAAGATGTCACAGAAAGGATCGCTGGATAGGCACGAAGAAGACATGGAATACCTTAAAGCAGTAAAGAAAGTTTATGACCAGATGTACGCGGAGAATTACACTGGCGCTAAATGGATAAAGATAAACGGTACCATGGATCGGGAGGAGATAAGCAAGAGGATACTAGAGGCTGTAGACTCGCTGCATTAGCAATAAAAAGCCGTATTGCCAAGCATATATGGAGGTTTCTATGATACTATCAGATAAAGATATTAAGAAATACATCAACGAAGGCAAGATCAAGATAACGCCATATGACGAGAAAGAGCAGCTCAAGTCCATAGGGGTGGACCTCAAGCTAGGCAACACCTTCAAGATATTCAAGGTAACCCACAAGGCATATGTGGATCTTTCTGACGAGCACTACGAACCCGACACGGAAACTGTTGATATTCCTAGAGGGGGCACATTCATACTCCATCCTGACGAATTCGTTCTGGGCATAACTGAAGAGAACATAGAGCTTCCGAATAACATCATGGCTCACATAGACGGCAGATCAAGCCTGGGCAGATTAGGCATAGGCGTGCATTCAACAGCAGGCCATGTGGACCCGGGATGGAAGGGCAAACTTACACTGGAGATAAGCAACATAGGCAAGCTGCCTATATCGATACTTCCGGGGATGCGGTTCTGCTGCCTCATATTCGAGACGCTCTCTAGCCCTGTTGAGAGAGAGTACCGAGGCAAATATTTCGGTCAGAAAGGGCCTACTGAGTCAAGGATAAGCGGGGACTTCAAAGAGTAGTCATATCTGCTTTTCTTTCTTGTCAGCAGAAACCCTGCCGCCTTGCCACTGGCCTTCATATGCGCGATGTATTTCTCCTACTACCTGTTCGAATACGATGTTTACAAATCTTGCCCCCAGTTCCATCCTGAATGGCGATTTTCCAAGGTTTGCAAGCGCAAACGTGAGCTGGCCATGGTATCCCGGATCAGTCTTCGTACCCCTGAAATATATTCCGGATCTCTGGAGCGTACTCCTTGGGTGTACGTTTGCTATGATATGCGTAGGTTCTTTGCCCTCCTCAATGACTATTTTCTCCGCAGGCAGGTTTACCGACTCAATGGTCGTTGCAAGGACGAAGTCCCCCGGCTTTAGCACTATCTCCTTCTTGCCATCCTTTATATCCGCGATCTTCTTGATATCCGGTGTCTTCCTTTCTGTTTCCCCAAGGAACCCCTCCCCCTCAATCTCGAATATCGAACCTACCCGCAGGTCAATTCCAACACCCT
This sequence comes from Microcaldota archaeon, assembly GCA_021804105.1. Lineage (GTDB taxonomy): Archaea > Micrarchaeota > Micrarchaeia > Micrarchaeales > CABMGC01 > JAKAVK01. Next base: position 4,573 of record JAJZKP010000029.1, read on the forward strand.
CCGGGTTATTCAACTCCCTTTCCGAAAGGCCTTCTATCAGCTTGTGCTCCTTGTTCAATTCCAATATCTTCTTCGCAGACAATATCATGCAATCGCCTTAAGCCTTACTTGCCAAGAGCGTCCTTCTTATCCAGCTCCGCGAGCTTCCTGTCAATCTTCTTCTCACTCTCTATCCTTGCTAACGCATAATCGTTCATGTCTACTTGCATGTACTCTATCAACGAGGGGTGCACCTTCTCTATTAGCAGCTTCATGTTCTGCGCGAGCTTTCTGTAGTCCGGGTGGCCCTGCTTTGTTGACCTTAACTCAGTGAGATGGTATACCTCGCGCAGGTTGAGTTTCACATAGTACCTTATGAAGTAGCACCTGGGCACTATGTATTGCGCCTCAACAGGCATATGTTCCGCAATCTTGCGGTAGACCTCAGAGCATTCTTCCATAAGCGATTGGTACTCCCTCTTCAAGTTAAGCGCATCAAGCTCTTCCGGGGTCTCGTATCCAAGGTCGGTAGTGAGCCTCTGCTTGTCAAGCGTGAGAACCCTGTGCCTGTGTATATCCCTGTATGCACCGTAGCTTGCGCATACCTCGAAGGTATAAAACGTGTTCTCCAGAGCACGCCCTGGCTTGTCCCTCCTGTTCCTCCTCCTGGAAAGATATTCCTTTATCAGCTCCTTCCTCTGTTCTGTACTCATTTTTTCAGCTGCCTGCCGCAGCGCCTCAAGTGGTAGCGCCGAATAGGGATAAAGCATGCCTGCAAGAACCCTGGTCTCAGCATCCTTGTCATAATCGACCAGCCTGAGATATGACTTGCCCTCGGGGCTTGCCTTCTGCGTGTACTTATTCTTCCTTACATATTCATTCATGGCATCTCTTGTGCCTATTATGTACTCAGACGGCTGCGACCTCTTTACAAAGGACGGTATCATCTTGGCCATCTCTTCATGTATCTCCTTCGCCAGCAATTGCCCTTCAGGCACATCGCTCGAATAAAGTTTGGTGATCAGATACTCGAATGCCCTGCCATTGCCCGACAGGCCTATGTTCGTGAGCCTGCCAGCAGTTAGCATGTTCTTAAGTATGTCGCACGCCTTGGCCCGCACAGCACTGTTGTATGCGCGCTCCGTTGCATCAGGATCCCGCGGCGTTACTTCTTTTATGTAGGAAATTGCAAGCGGAAGCCACTTCGAGTAAAGCTCGAATATCTTGTCCGAGGTTCTTTCGTATTCGTCTGCGAATCTTGATCCCATGAGGTTGGGTTCCCTGTACCAGAGCCATT
>JAJZKP010000030.1 GCA_021804105.1 Microcaldota archaeon
CTTCCTAGAGTGCTTCGTGCTAGCAATAAGCCGGTCATCAAGCAAGGGGGTAAAGACAGTCACCTTGTCCTTGGGTATTCCGGAACGGAAAAGCCCTTCTGCGGTAGTCGTCGAATTCGCAATATAGTGCGATGCCCCCTTCATTGTGGCCGAATAGCAGGCGTATCCGATCATGCCGAGGAATGTGCCCAGATAAGATTTCCAATAATCTCTGTCCCATACCTCCACTACTTCCAGAATAAGCTTGCGCCGCTTAAGCCAGCAGTAAAGGTAGAGCACGGGCAGGTGCAGGACCGGAAACTGGTTGGATACTATTACATCGAAGTCATAGTAAAACAGCCTGAAAAGCCCCAGAGAGAATGAGATCGCTTCAACAATAGATCTCCTACTGCCGGTGTAGAGCTTGTCCTTGTCTATCTTGTGGAAGGTGTGGTACCGTATACCATTCCTGGAGAAATCATCTCGCATGCCTGGCCATCGGAGCGTGAAGAAATCTACGTCGTGGCGCTTCTTGAGTTCTGATACTTCATTGTAGTTGACTACTTCTATACCTCCAACATGCCATGGGTATGCCACGTCAGACACAAAGGCTATCTTCATCGAAGCTCACTTGCAGATAGTACCTAACCAAAGTATATGAATCATGTGGTATAGTTGAGGATTCGGTAGAGCCCTAGCGACGTGCCGGTGCTGTTATCCGTCTTCGCCAGCGGGACAAGGCTGTAGTCATGCAGCATGGTCGTACACGTGGTGTTCGTATATGGGGGTACCTGGCACCAGTATCCATAATCTATTACGAAACAGGAGTATCCTCTTGTGAAATTGACGAATGTGGCATTGCTGCTGCCTAGGTATCCTATCTGCGCTGAGCTCCGTCCCAGTGTGTACCATAAGTCTGGGGTGAAGCTGAAGACCAGGCAACTTGCCGGTACCTTTGTATAGTTGCCATATATGAAGTCGACAGCCTGCAGTACCTTTCCTTGCTGTGGCATCTGCTGCGGCTTTATTGTGAAATAGGGCTCCAGCACAACAAATGGATATGCAGCCAGCGCAACAAAGAGCACACCCATGAACAGATACGAGAGATAACTCGTCATCTCATTCCTGAATACCATCCGCAGTACCCAGATAACCAGGGCAGCAAGCTCCGCCACCCCCAATCCTGCAAGGATGGCAAGAGGGGCCAGTATCTGCAGCATGAACCTTACATCAACCCCATACAAAGAGGATCCCGCGTAGAAGAAGTCATAGAACAGGTAATATGCGATGACCCAGAGTCCTAGCAATAGCAGCACCGCAAACCTGTCCTTCCGTGCTTTCCCCAAGACTGCGAAAAGAACAGTTCCAAGCACCGCCGCAAGAGTTATCTCTAATGGAAAGACAACCGGATAGTAATATGTGTAGTTGAGCATGCCCAGAATGAACTTCAGGTTAGGGTAAAAATTCGAATTGAAGTTGCTGAATGAAAATAATGCGCTCCCATTTCCCTGCCCGTAGCTGCCTGTTTTTGCCTGCAAGATTATGTAGAAGAGCTGCGGGAGAAGCAATATTACCAATAATGCAATTAGCACTAAGAACCGCACGTTGTTAGTGTCCTTCAAGAACTCCGCGACCCTCCTCCTTGCGTTTGACGCGATTCCTTTATCCCCAAGCAGGAAATACATCAACAGGAGTATTGGCACTATCATGAAAGCCTCTATCCTTGTATATACAACCAGCGTAACGGAGAAAACTGCCATTGCAAGCGTTATGCGGCTCTTCCTCCTGACATGCACCACGAAGAAGAAGAACGCGAATACGGTAAGCATCATGAATGGCAGATCTGCCACCGCCTGCGTCCTAGACCATATGAAAAGCTGAGGATTAAGCGCCATGAATGCTGCCGCAAGCGCCGGAACATCCTTCCTCCTGAAAAGCACCGCGGAAAGGAGGAATACCCCTATAATCGAGAGCGCTCCGACCAGCAGCTGCAAATTGTATGCGGTCTGCGTGCCCACTCCGAATATGGCAAATGCCATGGCGATGAATAATGACCAGCCTACCGGATCATGATATATTACGCTGTAAGGGCACCCGTTGGCCAGGTAGGCAGTTCCATACTGGCACCAAGCCGCGTTGCCGTTGTGGAGTATGTTGAGCGCGATTCCCTGATATATATTCTCGTCGAAATATAGCTGCTCGGCAGGGCTCACGAACAAGACCGAGAAAATCACGAAGAAGGCGACCAGCGCAGCAAGCGCAAGTACCGAATATACATTAACATAAGGCGAAAGCGCCTTTCGCAGCTCACGTCTTCCCAGAAAGATCGCGGCTATGAGCCCTGCGAAGGCAAGCGCGACTATTGCGGTTACTACATAGCCTAATATCAATCAAGCACCTTGTACTGCACGAAGTAATTGCCCATAATCATGTTCTTCGTCCTTGTCTTCTTCATGGTATAAACTGCGTCTTCTGGGCTCGCCACGATTGGCATGCCGTGTATATTGAAGCTTGTGTTCAATACCATACCATACCCTGTTCTTTTCCTGACGTTCTCAAGAAGCGATCTGTACTCCGGGTTCTCATCCCCCAGGGTTTGCGGTCTTGCCGTCATGTCTACATGCATAACCGACTTCATATGCTCTCTCGCCTCCTCCTTCACTTCATATGCCATGGTCATGAATCTGCTTGCATTGCCCTTGCTGAAATAAAGCATCCTGCTGGCATCTTCCTGGAGAACTGACGGCGCAAAGGGCTGATACCATTCCCGTTGCTTGACATAAAGGTTAAGCTGATCCTTGACCCTTTCTGAGTCTGCTCTTGCAATTATGCTCCTGTCTCCGAGAGCCCTGGGCCCGTATTCCATGCGGCCCTGGAACCAGAACACGTAATTATCCCTCTCTAACAGTTCAGCAGCATGCTTCCCAGGATCCCGTACTCTCTCACAGCTTAGCGATTTGTCCGATTTCAGCAGGCGTGCAATGTAATCCTCGTCATAGGAATCGCCAAGGTATGCGTTTCCGAATTCGTACGAGGAAATTCCGTTTATCGTGTAGTTGGTGTGCATTGCTGCCCCCAGGGCAATGCCCCCATCGCCCATGTGCGGGAATATATACCATTCCTTGAGCGCACTGAGCTTTCTTACCGCCATGTTGGCTTTCACGTTGGACATGACTCCACCAGCCATAGCCACAGATCCGATTCCATAATCGCTTATTGCATTGCCGAAGAATGATGCAAGGACGTTTTCAAGGAGTTGTTGCGCCATGTATGCGAATTGCTCCCTTGGCATGCCCCAGGCAATGTTTCTAAGCATCCTGTACTGCGTTGCAGGCCCATATGTGGCAATGATCCTGGTCCCATCAACCTTGAAGAAGTGCCTAAGTCTGTTCTCGGAGAACTTGAATGGGAATGAATAATCCGCCATTGCCATGACCTTGCCCTCGTCCTCCAGCTCCCGCATGCCTACTATGTTTGTGACCTGCTCGAAAAAGATGCCTATGGAGTCCCTTACGCTTATGTTTTCCTCGCGCCTGAGCTCCCCCCTGGCAAAAGTGCTTATCGATCCGCTCAGCCCGTCGCCCACCCCGTCCAGCGTGACTACAAGGGCCTTCTTCATGCCCGAGGTGAATGCAGCGGTAGCGGCGTGCGCGGTGTGGTGGTCTACCGAATGCAATTCGTAGTTCTTGAAGCCCATGCCTTCCAGTGTGCTGCGTATCACCGACCTGCTTATGTAGCCGCATAGCGGCAGCGGCCCTATTGATGTCATGGCGTATTTTGTGTAATGCATAAGGTCTTCAGCAACAGGCCTCGGCATCTTTCTCCTCCTGAACTGGTAATACGATTCCTTCTGCCAGGGGAAGACCCTGGACAGGGTCTTGGTCAATTCTGTTGTAGGGAACGAGACAACGTCTATATCAGAAGGCCTAAGCCCCGCATGCCTGAGTGCAGCCTGTATTGAGTGATACGGGAATGCAACCTCGAGCTTCCTCTTTGTGTAGCGCTCCTCATTCGCAGCGAAGATTATCTTCTTGTCGTCTAGAAGTGCAGCTCCTGAGTCGTGCCCATCCCATATTCCAAGTATGTACATCAAAACACTTATTTGGAAGCAGTCACTATCCTTATCACATCATTGTCTTTTAATTTATAATCCTTGGAGAGTCTTATCTTCCTTTTCGCGTCAACCGCATACAGCATGCCCTTCGCAATGTCTGTATGTATCTTCGACGCAAGCTCCAATGCAGTGGAGCCTTCCTTCATGAGTATGGCGTCAGGGAGCACGTTCCCGAAGTGATCCGTGTACTTGTTCTCATCCTCTACCGGATATACTACTATGTTCCTCAATACCTTGAAATATGCAGTGTTCAAAGCCTCCTGCACTCCTGTGCCACGGTGCTCCTCGATATACTTAAGCATGTACATAAGTGCTTTCTCCTGTTCCTCATTTGCCTGTTTAGCCATGCTAAACGAGCTTGATCCGGGGATGTAATTTATCAGGGCCTTTTTTGCAGCCTTTCTTAGGGCAAGTTCTATCGCACCGGAGCATCCGATCACAAAACTCCCCGGGAGCTTGCTCGTTAGCGCGTAGAGTCCTGCATCTGTGCCCTTGTCAAGCTTGTTTGCTGCTATTATCACGGGTTTGTTTATGTCCAGCAGCATTGACGAGAAAGCCTTTGCATTAGCCTTGCTCCAGTTGATGTTGGAGAAAGTAAAAGCCCCCTTCTCCGCAACAGATGAGATCTGCTCCGAAGTGACCCTAAATCCGGAAAGGAGCTCCTCAAGCGCCCTTGCCCCATCCTGCCTCTTCGATAGCTGTGGCATGTGGCTCATTATTATATCCGAGAGCCACTCCGCAAGCTCGTCCTTTATCATCCCCACTTCCAGGGACGGGTCGCAGCCGTTGCATGGCTTCCCCTCTGCATCGGTTCCACCGCTTACATCAACAACCTGTATAAGGGCATCAGCTCCTATCAGATCACCGAGGAACTGGTTGCCCATGCCCTTTCCCAGGTGCGCGCCCGGGACCAGGCCTGCGACATCAATTATGTTTGCAGGTATCATGCGTATGCCATCCCTGCAAGCCGAGTTCCTGGGCTTGCAGACCACCCCAAGCTCTTTATGCACGCACCCTCTGGTGACGTAGCCTACGCCCACATTCGGTTTTATTGTAGTGAACGGATAGTCGGCTATCTCCGCATCCGCCATGGTCAGGGCAGAGAATATTGTGCTCTTCCCTTTGTTCGGAGCCCCTATTATGCCTACAAGCATGCGATCACGTGCAGGCGAGACAGAGCAAATACTTAAAAGAAGCCTGCGATAACTGGATATTATGCTCGCAAGAAGATATAATAGCGTATTAGTCT